>JAJPXA010000138.1:0-13246 GCA_021205715.1 Bacillota bacterium | reverse complement strand
ATTGTGGCAGTGGGACCGGGCGGATGCGTTGACGGCAACGAGGTCGTAATGGAAGTGGCAGTAGGAGATAAGGTGCTTATCTCGCAGTATGCCGGCACGCAGGTTAAGCTTGACGATGTCGAGTACACCATTTTAAGACAAAGCGATATTTTGGCAAAGGTAGAATAATTTAGGAGGTTATATATAATGAGTAAGCAAATTAAATACGGACAGGACGCAAGACACGCTTTGGAAGCGGGTATAAACCAGCTTGCCGATACCGTAAAAATCACATTGGGCCCCAAGGGCAGAAACGTAGTTCTTGACAAGAAATTCGGCGCGCCGCTTATCACAAACGACGGCGTTACAATCGCGAAGGAGATAGAGCTTGAGGATCCGTTTGAAAATATGGGCGCTCAGCTTGTAAAGGAAGTCGCGACAAAGACAAACGACGTTGCCGGCGACGGCACTACGACAGCTACGCTTTTGGCGCAGGCGCTTGTACGCGAGGGACTCAAGAACGTTGCCGCGGGCGCAAACCCGATGATTGTTAAAAAGGGCATCCAAAAGGCTGTAAATACGGCTGTTGACGAGCTTGTAAAGAGCGCGAGAAAGGTTTCGGGCAAGGATGACATCGCAAGAGTAGCATCCGTATCGGCGGCGAACGAAGAGGTCGGCGAGCTTATCGCGGAAGCAATGGAAAAGGTAACCGCGGACGGCGTTATTACGGTAGAGGAGTCAAAGACAGCCGAAACATATTCCGAGATTGTCGAGGGAATGCAGTTTGACAGAGGCTATATAACCCCGTATATGGTAACGGATACCGATAAGATGGAAGCCGTTATCGACGACGCTCTTATACTTATCACAGATAAAAAGATTTCGAATATCCAGGAAATACTTCCGCTTTTGGAGGAGGTATTAAAGACCGGCAAGAAGATGGTTATAATCGCGGAGGATGCCGAGGGCGAGGCTCTTTCGACGCTTATCGTGAATAAGCTGCGCGGCTCGTTCACCTGTGTTCCGGTTAAGGCTCCGGGCTTCGGCGACAGACGCAAGGAAATGCTTCAGGATATAGCGATATTGACCGGAGGTCAGGTTATAAGCGAGGAGCTTGGTCTTGAATTGAAGGATACGCAGATAAGCCAGCTCGGTAAAGCGCGCCAGGTTAAGATTTCAAAGGAAAACACAGTTATCGTTGACGGCGCGGGCGATAAGGAGGCAATTGCCGACAGAGTAAGCCTTATCAGAAAGTCAATTGAGTCGACAACTTCGGAGTTCGATAAGGAAAAGCTCCAGGAGCGTCTTGCGAAGCTCGCGGGCGGTGTCGCGGTTATAAAGGTAGGCGCGGCGACCGAAACAGAGATGAAGGAAATGAAGCTCAGAATTGAGGATGCTCTCTCGGCTACAAAGGCGGCTGTTGAGGAAGGCATAATCGCGGGCGGCGGCACAAGCTATATCGACGTTATACCGGCGGTTGAGAAGCTTTTGGACGAAACCGAGGGCGACGAAAAGACAGGTGTCCGCATAGTGGCTAAGGCTCTTGTGGAACCTTGCTGGCAGATTGCCAAGAATGCGGGTCTTGAAGGCTCGGTAATCGTTGACAAGGTTAAGAACTGCAAGGCAGGCGAGGGCTATAACGCGCTTAACGACGAGTATGTCGATATGCTCAGCGCGGGTATCGTAGACCCCGTTAAGGTTACCCGCTCCGCGCTTCAAAACGCGGCGTCGGTTGCGTCGATGGTACTCACCACCGAGAGCCTTGTAACAGATATTCCGGAGCCTGCTCCCGCGGCACCGGCGGCTGACCCGTCAATGGGCGGAATGTATTAATTCGGGTTACCTCAAAAAGAACCGCAAAGCGAAATTTTGCGAATGCAAAAAAAGCAAGAAACCGCTAAAGCGGTTCTTTTTTGCGTGTGAAATTATAACAATATACAAATATTCGCCCCGAACGGGGCGTATTTTATATGTTTCGCCGAAATTTGCAAAGTCTTTACAGGTATCTTGACACCTGTCTTGTCATATGATATACTTGGTAATAAATGAAAGCCCCGCGCTTGTCAGCAAAGGGCGAAAACGAACGGAGAGTACAGCGATGAATATTGATTACAACAGAACAATGGAGGAAATCCAAAAATTAAAGAAAGAGAAAAACGCCGTCATATTGGCGCATTATTACGCCCCCGACGAGGCGCAGGACGCGGCGGATTACATAGGCGACTCGTTTTATCTCGCGAAGGTCGCAAAGGAAACGGACGCGGATATTATAGTTTTTTGCGGCGTTAAATTTATGGGCGAGAGCGCGAAAATATTAAATCCGAATAAAAAGGTGCTTATGCCCGACACGATGGCAGACTGCCCGATGGCGCATATGGTGACAAAGGAGAAAATCGCGGATATGCGAAAGCGTTACGACGACCTCGCGGTTGTCGCGTACATAAATTCCACGGCGGACATAAAATGCGTGAGCGATGTGTGCGTGACATCATCAAACGCGCTTAAAATCGTAAGAAAGCTGCCGAATAAGAATATATTCTTCGTCCCCGACGGGAATTTGGGAAGCTATGTGCGCTCTCAAGTGCCGGAGAAAAACGTCATTTTAAACGACGGCTATTGCCACGTTCACCATAAAATGACGGCAAAGCGCGCGCTTATGCTCAAAAACGAGCATCCCGACGCGCTTATTCTCTCGCATCCCGAGTGCCGAAAAGAGGTTCTCGACATTTCCGACTATATCGGCAGCACCTTGGGCATTATCAACTTCGCCGGCGAGTCGGACAAAAAGGAGTTTATAATCTGCACCGAAAAGGGCGTGGGCTACACGCTGAGAAAGAACAACCCCGATAAGGTGTTTTATTTCGACGAGGAGAAATTTTGTGTGAATATGAAAATGAACACCTTGGATAAGGTGTTAAACGTCCTCAAAACCGAGGAAAACGAGGTCGTTATCGAGGACGGGGTACGGGAAAAGGCGCTGTCGGCATTGGACAGAATGTTGGAGCTTGCAAAATAAGAGAGCGGTGATTTTATGGAAACGGATATACTTATAGTCGGCACGGGTGTCGCGGGGCTTTACGCGGCGCTGAATTTGCCGAGCGACAAGCGTATATTGATGGTCACGAAAGCGGGACTTGAGGAAAGCGACTCGTTTTTGGCGCAGGGCGGAATGTGCGTCTTAAAGGAGCCGTCCGATTACGACAGTTATTTCGAGGACACAATGCGCGCGGGTCATTACGAGAACAACAAAAGAAGCGTCGAGATAATGATAAACTCGTCGCAGAGCGTTTTAAAAACGCTGATTGAGTGCGGCGCGGAATTTAAGCGCAATTCCAAAGGCGAGCTGGAATATACCAAGGAGGGCGCTCATTCAAAGCCGCGGATTGTCTATCACGAGGACATAACCGGCAGAGAAATCACGAGCAAGCTGCTCGCGAGAGTGAAAACGCTCCGAAACGTCACATTTATTGAAAATTTCACAATGGTTGACATAATCGAGGAAGACCGAAAATGCCGCGGCATTATCGGAATAAACGCGGACGGCAAATTCGAGAGCGTCGCCGCGCGGTTCACGCTTTTGGCGACCGGCGGCATCGGCGGATTGTACAATAACTCCACGAATTACGCGCATCTTACCGGCGACGCCTTGGCGATATGCAAAAACCACGGCGTAAGACTGCAAAATTTGGACTATGTTCAAATTCACCCGACGACGCTGTATTCAAAGAAAAAGGGCAGACGCTTCCTGATTTCCGAATCTGTCAGGGGCGAGGGAGCGAAGCTCTACGATATGAATATGAACCGCTTTGTGAACGAGCTGTTGCCGCGCGATGTCGTGGCGAACGCGATAAAGGAGCAAATGCGAAAGGACAAGTCGCCGTATGTGTGGCTGTCGATGTGCGATTTGGGCGAAAAGACGATAAAAAGTCACTTCCCGAATATTTACACAAAATGCCTCGAGGAGGGCTATGACGTAACAAAGGACTGCATACCCGTAGTGCCGTCGCAGCATTATTTTATGGGCGGCATTTGGGTCGACGAGAACAGCAAAACCGATATGGAAAATCTTTACGCGGCGGGCGAAACAAGCTGTAACGGCGTTCACGGCAAAAACAGGCTCGCGAGCAATTCGCTGCTTGAAAGTATGGTTTTCGCCGAGCGCGCGGCAAAGGATATGATAAAGAATTGGACGGACGAGCCGATAAAAGCCGAAGTTGAAATCGACGAGGGCAAATACGAAAATTACGCGGAGGATTACGCGAAAACGATAAGAGAAGAAATGGAAAGGATGCGAAAAGAGCATGAACGATATAACAATGAAATTAAATGCGGATGAGCTTATAAAATCGGCGCTGCGCGAGGATATAACATCGGAGGACATAACGACAAACTCGGTAATGCCGAAGTATAAAAAGGGAAGAGTGGAGCTTATATGCAAGGAGGACGGCATTTTGGCGGGCATTGACGTGTTTCGCCGCGTGTTCGATCTGCTTGATGCGACATTTGAGATGAAATGCGGTTATAAGGACGGCGACAACGTGAAAAAGGGCGATTTAATCGCAGAGCTTACCGGCGATATACGCGCCCTGCTTTCGGGCGAGAGAACGGCGCTCAATTATTTGCAGAGAATGAGCGGTATCGCGACTTATACGCGGAGCATCGTAAAGCTGCTTGAGGGCAGCAAAACAAAGCTCTTGGACACCCGCAAAACCACACCGAATATGCGCGTGTTTGAAAAGTACGCTGTAAAGGTCGGCGGCGGGTGCAACCACCGCTATAACCTGTCGGACGGCATATTGCTCAAGGATAACCACATCGGCGCCGCGGGCGGCGTAAAGGAGGCGGTCAAGGCGGCAAAGGAATACGCGCCGTTCGTAAGAAAGATAGAGGTTGAAACGGAAACACTCGATATGGTAAAAGATGCGCTCGAGGCGGGCGCGGATATTATTATGCTTGACAATATGGACGTTGACACGATGAAAGAGGCGGTAAAAATAATCGACGGCAGAGCGCAGACGGAGTGCAGCGGAAACGTGACCCGCGAAAACGCGGCGGGACTCGCGGATATAGGCGTTGATTTTATTTCAAGCGGCGCGCTGACCCATTCCGCGCCGATACTCGATTTGTCGCTTAAAAATGAGGTAAAAAATGAGCGGTGAAGAAAGGCTAGAGAAAATATTCAATACGATAAGAGAAAGCAAGGAGCCTATCTCGGCGAACAGCCTCGCGGCGAAATACGGAGTTTCGCGTCAGGTTATCGTGCAGGATATAGCGCTTTTAAAGGCGGGCGGCTCCGATATTATATCGACAAACAAGGGATACACTATGCACTACACAGCCGCGTACACAATGGTTGTAAAGGTCTGGCACACCGACGAGCAGATAGAGGACGAGCTTCAAACCATAGTCGATTTGGGCGGGCGGGTGCTTGACGTTTTCGTGTGGCACAGAGCGTTCGGCAGAATTAACGCGGCGATGAACGTAAAGTCGAGGAGGGACATAAAAAAGCTCATAGAGAGCTTTACCACGGGTAAATCAAAGCCATTGAGCAATGTGACCTCCGGCTATCATTACCACACGATAGAGGCGGACAACGGCGAAACGCTTGAGGAAATAAAGCGCGCGCTGGACGAGAAAAACTATACCGCGCCCGAAATATGACGCGGATAAGCCGGCGGGGTATTACGGCGGAAAATTTTTGATTTGGTATTTACCGCAAAATTTTCTGCGTTATAAACCGCCGCAAAAAATATTGTTTTCAGTCTTTTTCTTCCAAAATCACGGTCTTGCAACGAAAATCAATGGATATTCGTTTGATTTTGTGATAAAATTAAACCGTTTAAAATGAGTAATAATGAGGAATGAAGGAGAGGGAAGATGATGAACGGTAAAATATTGTTAAAAAGAGCCGCGGCAGTAATGACTGTGACGGCGGTGGTGTCCTCGGGCGCGGTGTTTGCCTCGGACGCTAACGGAACAAAGGAAATATTGTGTTCCGTGGGCGACAGCCTGACGGTCGGCACATACGCGGAGTCTGCCGCCGAAACGCAGGCACTTATCGACTCGCGCCCCGATGTTCAGCACTACAGCGAGAATTGGGACAGAGGTCTTGTCGCGGTATCGGCTGACAGCGGCACATTTATTTCGTGGCGCTGGCTCGGAACGGAGAGTCTTGACGTTAAGTATAACGTGTACAAGAACGGCGTTAAGCTCAACGGCGAGCCGCTGAGCCTTACGAATTACACCGACATAAACCCGACCGCAAACGCGAAGTACAGCGTAAGCGCGGTTGTCGACGGAGTCGAGGGCGAGCAGTGTGATGAGGTTTCCGTATGGAACGACGGCTATCTTGAGATAGACCTTGATAAGCCGGAGGATTCCGTAATGGCAAACGGCGAGGACGGCGGCGAGTATTCGCCCGGCGACGCGTCGGCGGCGGATCTCGACGGCGACGGCGAGGTTGAGATTATATTAAAATGGGACGCGACCGTGCGCGACGCATCAAAGACTGGATATACCAGCAATTGCCTTATCGACGCGTACAAGCTTGACGGAACGAAGCTGTGGCGTATAGATATGGGCGCGAACATCCGCTCCGGCCCGCACGATACGCAGTTTATTGTCGGTGATTTCGATAACGACGGTGTGTCGGAAATGGCGGTAAGAACCGCCGACGGAACCGTTTCGGGAACCGGCGAGGTTATCGGCGACGCGGACGCTGAATGGTATGCGGAAAACGACGGCAAAAACCTTACCGGCCCGCTGTACTTGACGGTGTTCAAGGGCAGCGACGGCTCAATTATAGACACAATCGATTTCTTCCCGCAGTCGACGGGTACATATTCAGACGGCACGACCTGGGACATCTCCTCGTGGGGCGACGACTGGGGCAACCGCTCCGAGCGGTACTTGGGCGGTATGGGCTGCTTTGACGGCGAGCATACATCCTTCGTTCAGGCGCGCGGCTATTACGCGCGAAGCTGCGTCGCAGCGTATCATCTTGAGGACGGAAAGATAGTAAATGACTGGACATTTGATTCCGCCGAGTACGAGGACGGCTCATACAGCGGTCAGGGCTATCACTCGCTTGCAGTTGCGGACGTTGACTACGACGCGAAGGACGAGGTCGTATACGGCTCCATGGTAATAGACGACAACGGCGAACCGCTTTACTCAACCGGTATGGGGCACGGCGATTCATTGCACGTCGGCGATTTTGTTCCCGACAGACCGGGACTTGAGGTGTTCAGCTGTCAGGAATGGACAGGCGCGGAATACGGATTTTATATGCGCGACGCGAGAACGGGCGAGGTGCTTTACGGCTTAAAAACAGAAACCGATAACGGACGCGCCTGCGCGGCTGATATAGACCCCGCGTATGACGGCGCGGAGTCGTGGACGGCATACGGTGTTTTGACGGCGGCGGACGGTACGGTTATCTCGACCAACTATTCAATGCCCGCGAATTTCGCTATATATTGGGACGGCGATTTGGGACGCGAAATTGAGAACGGAAACAGCGTTTATAAGTGGAACAGCGAGGAGGAAAACCTCGACGCGATATTTAAGGCATTCGACTGCCATTCGGTAAACGCGGCAAAGTCGAACCCGTCATTGCAGGCGGATATTTTGGGCGACTGGCGCGAAGAGCTTATCTTCCCGACGGATGATTTGGAGCATCTTCGAATATTCACGACAACGGAAACGACCTCGTACAGAATACCGACGCTTTTGAGCGACGACGAGTACAGAAACTCGGTCGCTTGGCAGAACGTGTGCTATAATCAGACGACAAATGTCGGCTATAACCTTTCGTATACAACCGAGAGCGTTCCCGTGCCGCAGATATACACTGTGGACGCGGACGGCAATGAGGTGAGAAATCCCGACCTTGCGCAAGGCTCGTGGGACATTGACGACCTTTATTTCGGCGATACGATAGAGCTTGTGCCGGGCTGCGCGACAGCGTTGGTAAACGGGACAAAGGTGAGAGTGGATAACACCAACGCGGAAACATCGCCGTATATAAACGAGGATGACAGAACTATGGTTCCCTTGAGATTTATTTCCGAGGCATACGGCGCGGATGTCGATTATGATAATGAAACTCGGAAAATAACGATAAAGTACGGAGATAAGACAATAAAAATGACGGTCGGAGAAAACAGCTACACCGTGGAGGATGAGCTGACCGCTTTCGGCGGCAGTGTCGATACGAAGTCGGAAATCAAAAACGACCGCACGTTTGTGCCGGTACGGCTTATTTCCGAAGCGCTCGATAAGAATGTCGATTATGCCGACGGCGTCGTATACATATCGGATATTGATATCGATACCTCAAATGCTGCGGAGTTGAAAGATAAGATTACATCGACTGCGGTGCCCGATGAGATAGACTATGACAAATACCTCGAGGATTTCAGCGACGAGAGCCGCGGCTACCGATTGATTATAGCGACAGCCACGGGTGACGACGGCTCGGACGCGTCGGCGGTTTCGGATTACGACGTTGAAACGACCTATACCGTCCCTGCAGGCGGAAGTCTGACGCTGAAGAGCGATTATCCGTGGGGTCCGGGCGTTCCGGCGGTGATACTCGCGTTCGGCGATGATGAGGTTCATCATTTCGAGATACAGTATTCCGGCGACGGCGAAAACTGGCAAATAGGTCAGGCGGACAGAGTAAGCAACGGCGTAAAAGGGGAGTACAACACCTATTACTTCGGCACACCGCCGTATACGCTCTATGTTAAATATGTGTCAAAAGACTCATACGACACGGTAATCGCGGAAATGGGCGAGCTTAGAGTAGAGTAAAATCAATATCAAAAAACGGAGTATGCTTTCATACTCCGTTTTTGTTTGGAAATAAAAAAGCGTTCTTACGAACGCTTTTTATGTGCATTATTTAATATCGTCAAGCGAGATTATATCAACCTTTGACGGTGTTAATGACGCTTCCATTACGTCAACCATTGCCGAAACGGTGTCAAGGCTTGTCATAAGCGATACCGAGCATTCGGTGCTGATACGTCTTATCTTAAAGCTGTCGGAATGGATGTCGTTGCTCTTTTCGGGAACGTCAATCATAAGGTCAATCATTCCCGAGCGAATTATGTCAAGGACGTTGGGCACGCCCTCCTCGATTTTCTTAACCGTCTGAACAGGGATGCCGTTGCTTTCGAGGAATTTCGCGGTTCCTGCGGTTGCGATAAACTTACAGCCCATATCGCTGCACCGCTTCGCGAGCGGTAAGAACTCATCTTTGTTATGGTCGCATATGGTGGCAAGTATCGTTGAGCCTGCCTTGGGAATGGTTGTTCCCGCCGCGGTAAAGCCCTTATACATTGCCTCTATGAAGCTGTGACCCACGCCCAGAACCTCGCCGGTGGAGCGCATTTCGGGGCCTAACGTAACCTCAACCCTCGGCAGCTTTTCCGTCGAGAATATCGGCACCTTTATCGCGACCGTGTTGGTTTGCGGCGCTATGCCGGTTGAATATCCCATATCCTTTAAGGTTTCACCCATCATAATCCTTGTCGCGATATCGATTACCGGAACATTCGTTACCTTGGTAATATACGGAACCGTGCGGCTCGAACGCGGATTTACCTCGATGATGTAAAGATCGTCGCGGAACTCGATAAACTGAATGTTTATCATACCGATTACCTTTAATTCGAGCGCGATTCTGTAGGTAACGTCCAGTATTTTGTCTATAATATGCTGCGGAACGTGCTGCGGCGGATAAATGGATATCGAATCGCCGCTGTGAATACCCGCGCGCTCAAGATGTTCCATAATGCCGGGGATAAGCACATCAGTGCCATCGCATATCGCGTCAACCTCAAGCTCGCGTCCGCCGAGATAACGGTCGATAAGCACGGGGTTGTCCTTGTCCTTTTGGAACGCGTTAGTTAAGTAACGAACGAGGTCGACCTCGTTGCGGGTAATTTCCATACCCTGACCGCCCAAAACGTAGGACGGGCGAACAAGCAGGGGATATTCGAGCGCATTTGCCTCCTCGATACCCTCCTTAACGCTCCATACAGCCTTGCCCTTGGGGCGCTTTATGTCGAGCTTTTCAAGCATTTCGTCAAACTTTTCTCTGTCCTCCGCCTCGTCGATATACTTCGGCTGCGTTCCGAGTACGGGAACGTGCATTTTATCGAAGAAATTCGCGAGCTTAATCGCGGTCTGACCGCCGAACTGCAATACGACGCCGTCGGGCTTCTCGAGCATAATAATGTTATACACATCCTCCTCGGTAAGCGGCTCGAAATAGAGCTTGTCCGATGTGTCAAAGTCGGTCGACACGGTTTCCGGATTGTTGTTTATGATTATCGTTTCGATGTTGTTCTTTTCAAGCGACAGCACGCAGTGAACCGAGCAGTAGTCAAACTCAATACCCTGTCCGATTCTTATCGGACCGGAACCGATAACGATAACCTTTTTCTTATCCGACGGAACGGATTCGGAAATATCGTCGTATGTCGAGTAGTAATACGGCGATACCGCCTCAAATTCACCCGCGCAGGTGTCAACCATTTTATATGCCGGTACGATATTCGCCGCCATACGCTTGTTGAACACATCCTCCGCCTCGCAGCCGACAAATTCCGCGATTCCCTCATCGGCAAAGCCCATTTTCTTGTATGCCTTGAGCATTTCGGGCGTTAAGTCGTCGAGCTTGTACTTTTTAAGCTCCTCTTCCGCGTCGACTATGTTCTTAAACTTGTGGAGGAAGAATAAATCCATACCCGTAATCTCAGCGAGCTTTTCGAGGTTGTAATTACGTCTTATAAGCTCAGCCAAATCGAACAGACGCTCGTCGTCGGGTACGATAACCCTCTGCTTCAGCTCGATTGTCGAGCGGTTCTTGGACGCTTGGCGCTCAAGCGTGAACTGCTTTATCTCAAGCGAGCGTATGCCCTTTAAAAGCGACGCTTCAAACGTGTTTCCTATCGCCATTATTTCGCCGGTCGCCATCATCTTCGTTCCGAGGTTGCGCTTCGCACTGAAAAACTTATCGAACGGCCATTTCGGGATTTTCGTTACGACATAGTCTATCGACGGCTCGAAGCAGGCGTAGGTTTTGCCGGTTACGGCGTTGATTATCTCGTCAAGGTTGTAGCCCAAAGCGATTTTCGCCGCGATTTTCGCTATCGGATAGCCGGTAGCCTTTGACGCGAGCGCCGAGGAGCGTGAAACTCTCGGATTTATCTCGATTACGCAGTAATCGAAGCTGTCGGGGTTAAGCGCGAATTGAACGTTACAGCCGCCCTTTATCTCGATTGAATTTATAATATCGATTGCCGCTTTTCTGAGCATTTGATATTCTTTGTCGGCAAGCGTCAACGTGGGCGCCACAACTATGGAGTCGCCTGTGTGAACGCCAACGGGGTCGATGTTTTCCATCGAGCAGACCGTGATACAGTTGCCCGCGCCGTCGCGCATTACCTCGAACTCTATTTCTTTCCAGCCCTTGATTGATTTTTCAAGGAGTACCTGTCCTATTCTTGAAAGGTGCAGACCCTGCGACAAAATATCCACAAGCTGCTCTTGATTTTCGGCGATACCGCCGCCTGTGCCGCCCAAGGTGTACGCGGGGCGCACGATTACGGGATATCCGATTTTCTCGGCGAACGCTATACCCGATTCCACGTCGGTGACTATCTCCGACGGCGCGATGGGCTGATTGGTGCGCTCCATCAAGCGCTTAAACGAATCTCTGTCCTCGCCCTCCTTTATGGATGCGATTGACGTTCCGATAACGTTCACGTTGTATTTTTCAAACACGCCCTTGTCGTAAAGCTCGCAGGTGAGGTTTAAGCCTGTCTTACCGCCCATACCGGCGATAAAGGAGTCGGGGCGCTCCTATTCGATTATCTTTTCGAGATATTCCGCGTTCAAAGGCTCGATGTATGTTTTTGTAGCCATACCGCGGTCGGTCATAATCGTCGCGGGGTTGGAGTTTACCAATACGACCTCGATGCCCTCCTCTTTTATAGCCTGACAAGCCTGCGAACCGGAATAGTCAAATTCCGCCGCTTGTCCGATAACTATAGGGCCGGAGCCGATTACCAATACTTTTTTTATACTTTTGTCTAAAGGCATTTTATCTTACCTCCTTTAAAAATCTGTCGAACAGCCAGCCTGTATCGAGCGGCCCCGGGCTTGCCTCGGGGTGGAACTGAACGCTCTGTATCGGGAGCGTTTTATGTCTTATGCCCTCGCAGGTGCCGTCGTTCACGTTTACAAACGTTTCCTCAACGTCGTTGGGGTAATTAGAAACGATGTAGTTGTGGTTCTGCGATGTGATAAACACGTTGCCGGTCGAAAGGTCTTTTACCGGATGGTTCGCGCCGTGATGACCGAATTTAAGCTTTTGCGTCGTGCATCCGAGCGCCAAGCCTATTATTTGGTGTCCCATACAAATGCCGCATATCGGGAGCTTTCCGACAATCTCCTTGACGGTGTCAACCGTTCCGGGAGCGTCAAGCGGGTCGCCGGGGCCGTTTGAAATAAACACCATATCCGGGTTCGATTCCAAAATCACCGACGCTGGAATATTCGCGGGATAGACCGTTATCTTACATCCGCGCGCCGCGAGGTCGCGTAAAATTCCGTCCTTTGCGCCCATATCTATAAACGCGACGCTTGGCTTTCCGCCCTCGTTTATCGTGTAGACCTGCTCGGCGGTCGTGCTCATAATAACGCCGGAGTTATCAAGTCCGTTCAAAAGCAGGCGAACCTCCTCATCCGAGGGATTGTTCGCGACTATGCAGGCTTTCATAGTGCCGTTTTCACGGAGAATTTTCGTTATCGCTCTCGTGTCCACGCCCTCCAAGCCGACAACGCCCTGCGCTCTTAAAAAGTCATCAAGGTTCATCTCGTTTCTGAAGTTTGATGGGAAGTCGCACTTTTCGCGTACCACAAACGCCTTTAAATTCGCGCGCTTTGCCTCCATATCGTCAAGATTTATTCCGTAGTTGCCGATAAGAGGGAAGGTCATCGTTACAATCTGACCCGCGTAGGACGGGTCGGTAAGCGTTTCCTGATAACCTGTCATACCGGTCGTAAACACAATTTCTCCGACGATATTCTTTTCGGCGCCGAAAAGCTTTCCGGAAAATCTCATTCCGTTTTCAAGGATAAGCTGTGCATCCATTTGTTTTGCTCCTTTCAATATGTCATTAACTCAAATTAAGATTAGTATGTTTTATTATCGTTCCAAAATTCCAAAAAAAAAGACAATGACTATAAT
>JAJPXA010000027.1 GCA_021205715.1 Bacillota bacterium | reverse complement strand
GTTATAATATATATGTCTATATAGGGTTAAAATTATTTTAGACTAATTTTATCGTAATAAAATTCAAAGGAGGAATATATAGATGGGAAGAAAAATTAAAACTATGGACGGCAACAACGCCGCCGCTTACGCGTCATACGCGTTTACGGACGTCGCTGCCATCTACCCTATTACACCATCTTCAACAATGGCGGAGGTTACTGACAAATGGGCTGCCGCCGGACAAAAAAACATCTTCGGAAACACCGTAAAGGTTGTTGAAATGCAGTCCGAGGCGGGCGCCGCGGGCGCGGTTCACGGCTCTCTCACGGCGGGCGCGCTGACCACGACCTATACGGCTTCGCAGGGTCTTTTGCTTATGATTCCGAATATGTATAAGATTGCCGGCGAACAATTACCGGCGGTATTTAACGTATCCGCGAGATGTATTTCGGCTCATGCGCTTTCAATCTTCGGCGACCACAGCGACGTTATGGCTTGCCGTCAGACCGGCTTTGCGATGCTCTGCTCGAACAACCCGCAGGAGGCTATGGACTTAGCCGCTGTCGCGCATCTTTCGGCGATAGAGGGCGGAGTTCCGTTCGTGCATTTCTTCGACGGCTTCAGAACCTCGCATGAGTATCAAAAGGTTGAGTGCTGGGATTATAACGACCTTGCCGATATGGTTAATTGGGACGCGCTTAACGCATTCAGAAACAAGGCGTTGAACCCCGAGCATCCGGCGCAGCGCGGCACCGCTCAAAACGGAGATATATATTTCCAGGCAAGAGAGGCGTGCAACAAGGCATATATGGCTGTTCCCGAAATAGTTGAGGGATACCTGAACAAGGTAAACGCGAAAATCGGCTCTGATTACAAGCTCTTTAACTACTACGGCGCTCCCGATGCGGATCAGGTAATCGTAGCTATGGGCAGTGTCTGCGACACCGTTGCCGAAACCATCGACTATATGAACGCCAACGGCGCTAAAGTCGGTATGGTTGCGGTTAGATTGTTCAGACCGTTCTCAATCAAGCACTTTGTCGACGTGCTTCCCAAAACCGTTAAAAAGGTATCGGTTCTCGACAGAACAAAGGAGCCGGGCGCTATAGGCGAGCCGCTTTATCTCGACGTTGTGGCGGCGCTTGAAGAAGCGGGCTTAAAAGACGTTGAAGTATTTGCCGGACGTTACGGTCTTGCTTCAAAGAACACGACCCCCGCAAATATTATATCGGTATTCAAGAATACCGAAAAGAAGCATTTCACAATAGGCATTGAAGACGATGTTACAAATCTTTCACTGCCCGTTGTTGAAAATCCCGACACCACTCCTGCGGGAATCACAAGCTGTAAGTTCTGGGGCTTGGGCGCGGACGGTACGGTCGGCGCAAACAAGAACTCGGTTAAGATTATCGGCGACCATACGGATATGAATGTTCAGGCGTATTTCGATTACGACTCGAAGAAGTCCGGCGGTCTTACCTGCTCACATCTCCGTTTCGGAAACGCTAAGATTACATCGACATATCTTATCGACAAGGCTGACTTCGTTGCCTGCCATAAGGCGTCATACATAAGACAGTACGATATGGTAAGCGACATAAAGCCGGGCGGAACATTCCTTTTGAACTGCTCGTGGAATGCCGAGGAGCTTGAAACTCATCTTCCCGGACAAGTTAAGAGATATATCGCCGAAAACAACATTAACTTCTACACCATCGACGGTGTTAAAATAGGTAAGGAAATCGGTCTGGGCAACAGAATCAACACTGTTTTGCAGTCGGCATTCTTCAAGCTCGCGAAAATCATCCCCGAGGATGACGCGATAAAGTATATGAAGGACGCGGCTACGGCGTCATACGCTCGCAAGGGTGACGACATCGTTAAGATGAACCATGCGGCTATCGACGCGGGCGCACAGCAGGTTGTAAAGGTTGAAGTACCCGAAAGCTGGAAAAACGCGGTTGACGAGTCATTGGCTGTACATTTCGACGGCGACGGCGAGCTTATCGATTACGTAAACAACATCCTTGTTCCCGTAAACGCGTTCGCGGGCGCGAAGCTTCCGGTATCGGCATTTGAAAAGTATCAGACCGGCGAGGTTCCTCTGGGAAGCGCCGCTTACGAAAAGCGCGGTATCGCGATTGATGTTCCCGTATGGAACAACGAAACCTGTATCCAGTGCGGACAATGCTCGTTTGTCTGCCCGCACGCTTGTATTCGTCCGGTAGTGCTTACCGAGGAGGAGCTTAACAACGCTCCCGAAGGCATTAAGTACGCTCCGGCAAAGCAGATTGACGGCTACTACTACACAATGGCAATTTCGGTTCTTGACTGTACCGGATGCGGCAGCTGTGCCAACATCTGCCCGGGCAACATCAAGAACAACACTCTTACTATGAGTCCGCTCGAGGAAAACGAGGGCGAACAGAAGTATTACGACTATGCGGCTCCGCTCGGCGAAAAGCAGGCGGCACTTGAAAAGTTCCCCGCGGATAAGGTTAAGGGTTCGCAGTTTAAGCTCCCCTACCTCGAATTTTCGGGCGCGTGCGCGGGTTGCGGCGAAACACCGTACGCAAAGCTTGCGACACAGCTCTTCGGCGACAGAATGTTCATCGCGAACGCGACGGGCTGTTCGTCAATTTGGGGCGCGTCGGCTCCGTCCACTCCGTATACGAAGGACGCTGAGGGCAAGGGCCCCGCTTGGTCAAACTCGCTGTTTGAGGACAACGCCGAATTCGGTTTGGGTATGGCTATAGCTCAAAACACCGTAAGAGAACACGCTATAGAAAAATGCGCCAAGATTGCGGAAACAGACGCGGGTGTTAAGAGTGCGCTTGACAAATTCATTGAAACCAAAGAGGACGGCACCTTGAATAAGGTTGCAACAGACGAGCTTATAAAGGCAGTAGCCGCTGTAGGCTCCGAAGACGCGAAAAACGTGCTTGCGGATAAGGATTACCTTTCAAAGAAATCCTGCTGGATATTCGGCGGCGACGGCTGGGCATACGACATCGGCTTCGGCGGTCTTGACCACGCGTTGGCATCCGGCGAGGACATAAACGCATTGGTATTCGATACCGAGGTTTATTCAAACACCGGCGGTCAGGCGTCAAAATCCACACCGACAGGCGCTATAGCGCAGTTTGCGGCGGCAGGTAAGGAGTCGAAGAAGAAAGACCTTGCGGCAATCGCAATGTCCTACGGCTATATCTACGTTGCTCAGGTAGCTATGGGCTACAATATGCAGCAATGCCTGACGGCTATGATTGAGGCTGAAAGCTATCACGGTCCGTCGCTCATTATCGCGTACGCTCCGTGTATCAACCACGGCATCAAGGGCGGTATGGTAAACGCTCAAACCGAGGAAAAGAAAGCGGTTGAGTCGGGATACTGGCACTGCTTCAGATATGACCCGAGAAAGGCTGACGAGGGCAAGAACCCGTTTACGCTTGATTCGAAAGAACCCAAGCTTGACTATAAGGACTTCATAATGGGTGAGGTTCGTTACAGCTCTCTTGCGCGCGCAAATAAGGAAAGAGCGGAAGAGTTGTTTGACAAGGCGGCTAAGGACGCTAAGGCTAAGTATGAAAAATTAAAGAAGCTTGCCGAGGCTGAAGCATAATAAATATTCCTATATAAAAAACCCACATCGATTACGATGTGGATTTTTGCGTCCGCGCCGAATTAAAAAACAGCAAAGCCGCCTGCGGTTTTACTGTCTTTTAATTATCTTATAATGTTTTTAAACTCGCAGTTTGTCGCATTTTGCAAGTCCTTTGGCGACAGCATCACCGAGCAGCCGCAAACACCCGCGCTTACCGCAATTTTTTCGTGTTCCTCGGCGGTTTGGTTTACATAAGTCGGGTATTTCTTTTTCATACCGATAGGCGATACCCCGCCGCGTATGTAGCCGGTAAGCTGCAAAAGCTCCTTTACGTGTATCATCTCGACCTTTTTGTTGCCGGACACGGCGGCGAGCTTTTTCAAATCAACCTCCGCGTCAACCGGCACACAAGCGACAATGACACCGGTTTTGTCGCCGCGAGCGACAAGGGTTTTAAAGCAAATATCGCAGGGCATACCCGTAAGGCGGGCGATTTCAACGCCGAAATTCTCCCCCACCGCGTCCGCTTCGTATTCGATTGCGTCATATTCAATTTTTGCGGCGTTTAAAAGCCGCATAGCGTTTGTAACATTTTTCTTTTTAGCCATTTATCGTCACCTACTTTATTATTTGCAGATTTGAATACATATTTTCTTTATTAAAGCACTTTCTTTCACAAACTCGCACGGATTATGACTCCCTATTTATGCGCAATAATAAACAGACGGCGGAAACCAAACATAATATTGCCGTCCGTTGTCGGCGGATAGAGCGGTTTTGCGCGTTCCTCAATTTCTCTCTCAAGCTCCGCGCCGCGTTTCTCGCCCAGAAAATCAAGATACGGGCGCAGCTTTGTGCCCTTTACCCACTCAACAAGCGCATGACAATTCGGTAAAATATGGTAATATTTTGTTTCCCAAATGTCAAACGCCGATGAGCAATAAGACAATATATCATAATATTTCCTTACGGTAAGTGTCCTATTGTTTGGCAGACGCATATTTTCAAACCCCCACTCTGATTCACTGACAATCTCGTCAATCAAGCGGTAGAGCGGCTCCTCACTATTCATCGGCATCTGCGCGGCAAATGTACCTCCGTCGGTTAGCTTTTCCATAAGCGACGGAATAAGCGTTTCATGGTTGGGTATCCATTGCAGACATGCGTTTGAAAAAACGAGGTCATATTTCTCTCTAAGCTCAGTTGCTTCACAAAGGCGAAAGCTTAAATCCGGATTTTCCCGTTCCGCACGTTCTATCATATTCGGTGAGCTGTCAATTCCCAAGATGGCTGCTTCGGGAAACACATCACGGAGTATACGAGTGCTGTTCCCCGGACCGCAGCCGATGTCTACCGCCGTTTGCGGCACATTCGTAATACGTGCTGCTAAATCCTTCGCCGGCTGCGTTCTAAGCTTCTTAAATTTCAAATTCTGCTCTGCGCTCCAATCAGTTACGTGAATCGCCGTTTCATTTTAAACAATATTACGATATTTCGCACAAAAAATCAATCCTGTTGCACTGTGTCCGAAAAAATATGATTTTTGTGATAAATCGGTATTAATTCCTGCTTACTTCAGCTCCACTATCGTAACTCCGTCCTCGCCCTCGCCGTATTTGCCCAAGCGGTAGGACGCTACGTACTTGTGGCGCTTCAAGCGTTCCTGTATACCGCGCCGCAAAACGCCGGTGCCCTTGCCGTGGATAATGCTCACGGGCGAAATACCCGCAAGATAGCAGTCATCCAAAAACTTCTCAACGTTCAGCACCGCTTCCTCAAGCATTTGACCGCGCACATCAATCTCGGTCGAAACGTCCTTTGTTTTCGACGCGTAAACAGCGGTGCTTTTCACGTACTTGTCCGCAAGCGCCTTTGACTTTTCCTTTGAGTCGTCTATCACGCGCAGATTCGTTATATGAACGCTGAGCTTTATAATACCCGCCTGAACCCTGACATTGCCGTTCTTGTCCGGCTCGGTTAAGACCGTCGCCTCCTGGTTCATATCCGTTATTTTCACCAGCGTTCCCGGCTTCAAATTCTTAGGCGGCTCAACATACGTCTTTTTCGGCTTCGCCGCTCGGCGCATCGCCTCATCGATGGTGTCCTCCTTGCTTTTGAGCTTCTCACGCGCGGCGGCGGTTTTCTTGTTCAGGTTATCGGATCGCATATTGCCTTGTTGACGGATTTTTTCCAAATCGCGGATTATGCTGTTCGCCTCATCCTTAGCGTCCATAACGATAATCTTCGCCTCGCGCCGCGCGTCCTCCAATATACGCGATTTGTTTTCCTTGAGCTTAATTCTGTCCTTTTCCACCTGTTGGCGCAAATCCTTCAATTCGGATTTCAACCGTGAAACCTCGTCCTTTTCGCGGCTTGCCTGAACGCGCTTTTGCTCAAGGTCGGTTATAACATCCTCAAATTTCACGTCCTCGTCCGAGAGTATATCGTTCGCCCGCGATATTACCTCCTCGTTAAGTCCCAAGCGCCTTGAAATGGCGAACGCGTTGGATTTTCCCGGAACGCCGATAAGCAGCTTGTATGTCGGTTTCAGGGTCGCGACATCGAACTCGCATGACGCGTTTTCTATCCCGTCCGTCGCAAGCGCGAATACCTTCAGCTCGCTGTAATGCGTGGTTGTCGCGGTGGTAACGCCCCTTGCCCGCAAATATTCAAGCACCGCGACCGCGAGCGCCGCGCCCTCCGTGGGATCGGTTCCCGCGCCAAGCTCGTCAAAGAGCGCGAGCGAATTTTTTCCGACGCTGTTTAAAATATCGACAATATTCACCATATGCGACGAAAATGTCGAAAGATTTTGCTCAATCGACTGCTCGTCGCCGATGTCGGCGTAAATTTTATCGAATACAGCCGCCTCACTGCCGTCCTGCGCGGGAATATGGAGTCCCGCCGCCGCCATAATCGAAAATAAGCCTATGGTTTTAATGGTAACTGTTTTGCCGCCCGTGTTGGGGCCGGTTATTATAAGCGTGTCAAATTTGTCGCCCAAAACGATGTCGTTTGCCACGACAGCGTCCTTGTCTATCAACGGATGCCGCGCGCGTTTAAAATTGATTCTGCCCTCCGTGTTAAGGTGCGGCTCGTTCGCGTTCATATCAAGCGACAGCTTGCCCTTGCAGAACATAAAATCAAGCGTTGTCACCGCCTTGTAATCGACGAAAATCGTGTGCGCGTTTTCGGCAACAAGCGCCGATAGCTCGAACAGTATACGCTCTATCTCCTGTTCCTCTTGATTTTTCAGGTCGCGAATCTCATTATTGCTGTTCACCACGCTCATCGGCTCAATAAAAAGCGTCGCGCCGCTTGCCGACGTGTCGTGAACTATACCCGAAACCTCGGATTTATGCTCGCTTTTTACGGGTATTACATACCTGTCGGAGCGGATTGTCACAACCGGGTCTTGCAGGAGCTTTTTATAATGCGCGCTCTTAATCATATCGTTGAGCGTATCGCGTATTTTCGCGTTTAGGGTTCGTATTTTGCGCCGTATCGCCGCAAGCTCCGCTGTCGCGTCGTCCGCAATTTCGTCCTCCGATATAATACAAGCATTAATTCTGTCCTCGACCGCCTTTGCGGTTATTATGCTCTCGCCTGTTTCCTTGAGCCTTTCGCATTCATCTGACGCCTCGTTAAGATATTGCTTCATAGCTCTTGCGGTATACAAAAATTTTGAAATCGCAAGAAGCTCCGTAATATGCAGCATTCCCGACTGCTCCGCGCGCTTGGCGTACTCCGTTACCGGCTTTACCGAAAGGCTCACCGGCGGCGCGCCTAACTTTAAAAGCGTCGTCATAGCCTCGGTAGTTTCACGCTGCGCAGAAAGCGCCCGCTCAAACGGGAGCGGGTGCATTGACTGTATTTTATTTTTCACCGACTCGTTTTCCGTATACGAGGAAAGCTTGTCGAGTATCTTGTTAAATTCAAGAATTTTAAATGATTTGTTCATTTCCCGCCTCTTTAAAATATGTATCAAATTTTTCGATATTCTCTTTGACCTATTTCATATATATCGTTGCCCTCGCAGTCTATCAGCACCACCACGGGGAAATTTTCGACTTTCAGGCGGCGTATCGCCTCCGTGCCGAGGTCGTCATAGGCAACCACTTCCGATTCCTTTATGCACTCCGCTATCAACGCTCCCGCGCCGCCCGTCGCGCCGAGATATACCGCGCAATTTCGCTTCATCGCATCGACAACCGCCGCGTTTCTCGCACCCTTGCCTATCATCGCCGCAAGACCGTTATCCAAAAGAATCGGCGCGTAGGCGTCCATTCGCCCCGCGGTGGTCGGGCCGCAGGAGCCGATAACCTCGCCCGGCTTTGCCGGACACGGGCCCGCATAGTATATTATCCGGTTCTTTAAGTCGATAGGAAATTCAATGCCGTTATTGTAATTTTCAACCATTCTCGCGTGCGCTGCGTCGCGCGCAGTATATATAGTGCCGTTTACAAACACCCTGTCGCCCGCCCTTAAGGACCTTATAACGCTCTTTTCAAGCGGCGCTTCTATGCTTATCTGTTTCATCGGTACACCTCCGCTTTATAATTTTTCTATGCTGTCGGCAACAGCGTCAACATAATCCGTTTTTAAATCGTCCGCCCTGCCGCTGTCGCACATCGCCGAAAGCTCCGAGTCAATCGGAAGCTCCGCGGACGCCTTTATGCCGTATCTCTCGGCTATTACGTTCGCGCCGCCGTTACCGAACGGATAATGCACCGCGCCGCAGTCGGGGCATTTAAAATACGCCATATTTTGAACAGTTCCCAAAACCGGAACGTTCATCATATTCGCCATTTTTACCGCCTTTTCCACAATCATCGAAACCAAATCCTGCGGAGAGGTCACAACGATTATGCCGTCTATCGGGAGCGACTGAAATACCGTAAGCGGCACGTCGCCCGTGCCGGGCGGCATATCCACAAACATATAATCGACGTCCTCCCATATAACATCCGTCCAAAACTGCGTTACTGCTCCCGATATTACGGGGCCGCGCCATATTACCGGCTCCGTTTCGTCGGGCATAAGGAGATTTATCGACATAATATCGATGCCGCTCTTTGAAGCGAGCGGTATCAGTCCCATTTCGGTCGACAGCACAAGCTCGTTTATCCCGAAAATTTTCGGTATCGACGGGCCTGTTATATCCGCGTCGAGAATTGCGGTTTTGTACCCGCGCTTTCGCATATTGACCGCGAGCATCGCCGTAACAAGCGATTTTCCGACGCCGCCCTTTCCCGAAACCACGCCGATAACCTTTTTTACGCTCGAAAACTCGTTGAGCTTCTCCTTTTGTATTCCCGCCTTTTCACACTGCTCGCCGCAGCTTGCGCAGTCGTTTTGTGAGCAATTTTCTTCCATTTTATATCTTCCCTTCATCATTTGATTTCGTTTAAATTTTTACGCTTCAGTATAAAACCCGAGGCGAATACCATAGCCGTCACAAGCCAACCGAATATTATATTTGACGCGGGCGAGTATCCCTCACCGTATATGCCGCCGCCCTTAAACAGGCTTACAACATTCCATATCAAAAATCCTATAAGCGTTACCGGCGCCGCCGCTTTAATCGCCGCATAAAACCACCATTTCGGTATACGGAATTTCCTCGTGTTCATATTTATCTCGCCAAGCAGCTTATCGGTTTTATAAAACCAACCGATCGCGGCTGTTTCCAAAATGCCGACAATTATAAGATTATAGCTGTTGCACCAATAATCGGTTATATCCACAAGCGCGAGTCCCGCGCCGGTCGTAAATATCAGCGACAGCGCGCCCGATACCGCGCACACTCGGCGCGTCATTTGTTTAAGCGGCTTGTTAAACCGCTCCGCAATCGCCGCCGCTACGCCTTCTATAACCGAAAATGCCGAATCGATTGCAAGAGTGCAAAGGCAAAAGTAAAACACGAACGCAAACACCGCGTTAAACGCGCCCGATGACGTCAAGGTCGCGATAACGGACGGGTATATCACAAACGCCGTGCCAATGCCCGACGCGCTCATATTGTCAACACTAAGTCCCGTGCCGTACATCGTCGTAAAAAGCACAATCCCCGATAAAAGGCTTACCGCCAAATCTGAAAGCGTTATTATAACCGCGTCCGCGGCGATATTCGAGCCGCTGTCTAAATATGAACCGTAAGCGAACATTACCGCCATCATAATCGAGAGCGAGTAAAAAACCTGCCCCACAGCCGCAATCCACAAATCCGCATCGGCAAAAAATGACGCGTCCGGTATAAAAAGCTTGCGTAATCCCTCCGCGCTTCCGGGCATAGTAACACCCTTTACCGCCATTATAACAAGGCATATCATCGGCAAAAAAACCGTGTATTTTACGACCTTCCCCACCGATGCCGCGCCGTTTCTCACGCAAAAATATATCAGTCCCCACGCTATGGCAAGGCAAGCCAATGTCGGATACGAAACCGTCAGATACCCCTTTGTCGTTCCCGTGGATTTTATGAGTCCGCTCCAGATTTCCGACGCCGCTTTCGCGTCACCGGTCACACCGAAGAATTTGAACGACGAGAGCGCCATAAGTATCACCCACGCGAATATCACCGCATAATATACCGACACGACAAACGCGTTTGTCACCGCCGCCCAGCCTATCGGCTCAAATTTGCGGTTAAGTCCGCGCATAGCGGCGGGCGCGGCGCCCCTCATCGCGCGGCCTGCGGCTATTTCCATCGCAAGCATCGGAATACCTATTATTATCATTGCGGCAATGTATATCGTAAGAAACGCGCCGCCGCCGTATTTCGCGCAAAGTCCCGGGAAGCGCCACGCGTTCCCCAAGCCGACGGCGGAGCCGACCGCCGCCAAAATAAATGTGCCTCTTGATGACCATTTGGAATTTTCCATCGATTATACCTCTTTTTGTTTTAGTATAACCGAAAACGAATAAATCACATATTATGCCTTCATAGTATATTTTACCACAGCGCAATACTTTTTTCAATCTGTTTTTCAAAGTATATATCACTTTTGTTTTATATATTTTGCGTTTCAAATGCAAGCAAATTTCCGCCGCAACCCTGTAGCCGCAAAAAAGAACCGCCCAAAAAGGGCGGTTCTTAAATATACTGCGAAATTTATACCGCTCAGTTTTCGCGGCAATAATCAACCGATTATCAATCGTAAATCACAATAAGCTTCACAGAGCCGGCTCTTGTGCAGATTAAAACCTTCGAGCAATCCGTGCCGTAATTCTTCGCATCCTTAAGGTCGGTATACGTGAGCGCCGTTGTTGTGTCCTCAACATACGGGCTGAACGACTTTCTGTCGCTTTCCATACGTATAATCTTAGCCGAGCCTATCGATATTTCCTCATAATCGCTGTCATCGAGAACCCATTCTCCGCTTGAATCCATCGTAAATCCGGATTTCGTGACATAAATCTTACTGCTGTCGGTCAAAACCTGCGAAACATTCGCCATAAAAGCTCTCGAATACGGAATTGTTCCGAGTGAGGAGCTTGTATATGTTTCATCCTGCGTGGTGCCGCTCTGTTTAAACCTGTAGTCAAACAGATAAGACTGATAATTATTATCCTCCGTCGGATCCTGCTCCGTTGTCCAGTCATAAACGGCTGCGGAATCGTCATTATCATCCACCGCGTCGTCCGACGTGTCAATCACGTCCGCGATATCCGAGAATTTTATATTATTTATCCTACCCTGAATGTAATTATCGCTGTCATACGCGAACTGTATTACATCTCCGGGAACAACATCCGCGAATTCGCTCATATCATACGTTGTCCACGCGGTAGGAGTGCTTACCGCGCCTCTGTATACAGAAACCTGAAGTCTTGTTTCGTCATTGTCCTCGTCATACGTTTCCTTAACCGCCGACGCCACAACAGAGAAATCAGTGGTCTTTGTAACATTTGTAAGTGTGCTGTCGGAGCCGTAACGAACGTGAAGGCCGCCGAATTTTGACTTGTCAACGTCAAACGATTGGACATAATACGATTCGCCCGACGTAAACGCCGATGAAACGGTTTTCTTCGCGTAATCCGATGTGTCCTTCCTGTTCATAGGCACGCACAAAACCACAGTACTTGAATTAGTCGTGAAATACGTGCTTGACGATGAGGACTCCTTAAATGAGCTTGACGTATAGTAATATTTCTGAAGGTCGCGGTACTTCACCATTTTCGACGCGTCCTCGTTTGAAACATTGGTTACGGTATTTCCGTCGTCATCCGTTTCTGCATCGGCAAGAGTGATAATCTCCGTAACCTTGCTGCTTTCAATCTTAATTTTCGCAATCTGCGACAGCTCATTCAGCGTGGGAGTTTTTCCGGAGCCGTAAATAGCCTCCGCCATATCCTCATCCGCGTCGCCGTTTGAATTGCCCGCCGCCGCGCTGAGCGCGTTTATAACCGCCTCCGGTTTCATCGAAACGCCGTTCACCTTAACCTTTGACGCCATCGTGTACGGCACAGCCGTAGACGCGTTCGACGACGGAACATACGCTATAATATAGCCCTCATCTGTCGATTCCTCTATACCCGCGTTTACGATATAGCCGTAAGGAATTTCCTCATCCTCCGTAAGCGTTCCGAAAACTATGGTGCCGAGCATATCCGTGTAGAACGTTCCGCTTACGCTCGCCTTTAAGGTTTTATTCTCATTGTTCGTTATATACGTCGGCAGTGTTTCGGAATAATTATATTCAACACCGTCAAGCTCCAGCGTCATTGATTCCGTGTCCAAGGATGTGACCTTGCCCGTTACGGATTTTGACGTTACATACACCGTGTACAGCTCACCGTCAAGACTCGCCGCGTACAGAATAACATCATTTGCCTTTATATCTGTAACCTCGATTTGAGAGCCGTCCTTTGAAATCGTATACTCGTATTGTGCCGAATTTGGATCCAATATAAGGTAATTCGCCGTTTTAAGCTTATCCTGAATACGGTAATCGCTCGTTGTGGGAACCTTATACGCAACCATCGTTTCGTAATCCATAATCTCCACGAGATTTATATCGCCGTCCGCGGAGTTATCGGTTAAAGTCACAGTTCCGTAAATGAAATAATCGCCGTCCGGATTAAACCACTGCGTCACAGCGTCCTGAACGCTGTCAACCGTGGTCGACAAGGAACCGTTGGTTAATGTTATGCTGTTGCCTGTCACGAGCTTGCCGTTATATCTTACGGATATATCGTCAAAATTAAGCTTGAGCGATTTCGTCTTATTGCTCGTGCTGTCGGTGTAATATTTAAGCTGATTTCCGCTAAACTCGCTTATATCGTACGAGGAAACCTCGGTAACGTTGTTGTTCGTGCTTTCATCATCGATAAGAATAAGCACTCTGTCGTCAATCTCGCGCACCTGTCTGTAGTATACGGTTATAGTTTTTCCGAGATATGTGTTAATTTGCGTAACATCGTCGGTATAGCTCGAGTAATCTATAACATATTCTTCGCCGGAGGAATCCATAACGTTCATTTCGGTAGTGCCCAAGGATACCGAGCAGTCCTTTGTAACATAGCTTGAAACACCCACAAGCGTGCCCTTGAGCTTCTTTACTTTCAAATAGTCGTTAAGAAGCGTCTTTGTGCCTATGGAAACATTTCCCATAGAGTCGGTGTCCGTCATACTGATTTCAAGCGCGTTATAGACAATCTGCGCGATTACGCCGCGCGTAGCGTTGGCTGAATACTGCGCGTTCGATACCTTGTCCATAAGTCCGATATTCGTCGCCGTGGTTTGATAACCCGTAGGCCATCCGCCGTTTGCTTCCGCCGCCGTGCCGTAACCCAAGGTGCATACCACCATTTTCAAAGCCTGCTCCAGCGTTACTTGGCTGTCGGGAGCAAAAGTGCCGTCGCCCATACCGTTAATTATGGACAAATCGGCGCACAAGTCTATGTACTGCTGCGCCCAGTGTCCGCTCACGTCCGTAAATGTGGTTTCCGCCGGCTCCAGATTCTCATAGCTAAGCGTGCATATTACAATTTTCGCGAACTCCGCTCTTGTAATTTCACCCTCCGGTTGAAATGTGCCGTCCTCATATCCGTTAATTATGCCCAAATTTGAAAGAGTTGTTATCGCCTCTTTGTAAGTATTGTCGCTGTCAACGTCGCTAAACGCCGCGAATGCCGTATTACAGAGCATAGATGTAACAAGCATAACAAACGACAATATAATTGATATTTGCTTCTTCATTTTATTAGCGTTCCTCCCAAAAAATCATATTACTGTATTAATA
>JAJPXA010000228.1 GCA_021205715.1 Bacillota bacterium | reverse complement strand
GTGTATAATATTGTATAAATATACATATCCAAGCAGGTGATTCGATGAAAAAAGTTGGGATTATAGTGAACACGCAAAAAACCGACAACGTTTCCTATATGACAAACGTGAAAAAAGTCATAGACTATCTTGCCGACAGCGCCGAGCTGTATATGGAACGGCAATTCGAGGGTCTTAGCGAAAAGGTCGGATATTTTTCATATTCCGAGCTTCTCGCGGTTTCGGAATATATGATAGTTATGGGCGGCGACGGAACGATAATCAGAGTTTCGGGCGACTGCGCGCGCCGTTCCATTCCGGTGCTTGGTATAAATCTGGGCAGAATAGGCTTTATGACCGAGGTCGAGCCTAACGCGATAGAGGACGCTCTTGATAAGTTTGTAAGCGACGACTATAAAACCGAGAAGCGCATAATGATAAAGGCGGAGGTTCGCAGGGACGGGAAAAAGACGGACACCTTTCACGCGCTTAACGATATAGTGGTGTCAAAAGCCGACGGCGTGAAGCTTTTATGTCTTGATTTGTACACCGACGGCGAGCTTGTAAACCGTTATATTGCCGACGGACTTATAATCGCGACTCCTACCGGCTCCACAGGCTATTCGATATCCGCCGGCGGGCCGGTTGCCGACCCGAGTATGGACTTGTTTTTGGCGACACCCATATGCGCGCATATGCTTTCGGCGAGAAGCGCGGTGCTGTCCTCGGATAAGGAGCTTCTGATAAAAGAGGACGAGAATTACGGCTCGTTTAAGGCGATTGTCACGGCGGACGGCGAAACGAAATGCGAGATAGACACCTCCTGCGAGGTGGTTATAACAAGGTCGCAGTACGCGCTGGAGCTTATTAAAATCGGCAGTCAGTCGTTTTATGATACATTGATAAAAAAGCTGTCGTAGAGGTGTTGCGCTGATGAAAAATAAAAGACAAAATCTCATATTGCAGATTATAAGGGAAAATAAAATAAGCACACACGAGCAGCTTGTAGCCGAGCTTAAAGCGCGGGGCGTAAGCGTTACGCAGGCGACGGTGTCGCGCGACATGCAGGCGCTCGGCATTGTGAAAACTCCGTCGTCAGACGGATATGTGTACACGGTGCGCGATGACAAAAGCGGCGGCGCCGCGGTATATGACACCGTTTTGAGCGCCGAAAGCGCGATGCACACGGTCGTAATCAAAACGCGTCCGGGTATGGCAAGCGGAGTCGCGGCGATTGCCGACGCGCGCTTTGCCGGCGATATGCTCGGCTCCATCGCGGGCGACGACACGGTGTTTGTGATAACGCGTAACGAGCAAACGGCAAAGCGGCTTGCGGATAAGATAAAGGAATTGTTTAAGATTAGTGAGGATTGAAATGCTGATTCATCTTTCTGTAAAAAATGTGGCGGTAATAAAAGAGCTTGATATTGATATGAAAAACGGGGTTACTGTGCTTACGGGTGAAACCGGCGCCGGAAAGTCCATTATTATCGACTCGGTTAATATGATTTTGGGCGAGCGCGCGAGCAAGGAAATTGTTCGCTACGGCGAGGACAGCGCGTCGGTGCAGGCGGTGTTTGACAATATCCCGAAAAATGTGACGGACGCACTTTGTGAAAACGATATTGAAACGGAGGACGGCGAGATTATAATCTCGCGCCGCATAACCGCGGAGGGCAAAAGCACCGCGCGGATAAACGGATGTGTTGTTCCTCTGTCTTTTTTGCGTTCGATAGCGTCGGATTTGATTAATATTCACGGTCAGCACGACAATCAAGCGCTTTTGACGCCGAGTAAGCATATGGCGTTTTTGGATGACTATGCGGCGGACGGCGCGGAGCTTGAGAAATACAGGGAAATTTATAAAAAAACCAAGGCGCTAAAGCGTGAGATAGAGAGTCTTGAGGTTGACGAGCAAACAAAACAGCAGAGGATTGACTTGCTTGAATACCAAATAAAGGAAATCGCCGCCGCAAATTTAACTTCGGGCGAGGAGGAAGAGCTGAAGGAACAGCGCGATATATACGCGAATTTTGAGAAAATCAACGAGGCATCGGAAACGGCGTATGACAATCTCTACGGCGGCGAAAACGCGCAGAGCGCGTATGACGGAATAAGCCGCGCGGTGTCGGCGCTTGCGGAAATAGCGGATTACGACCCCGCGTTAAGAAGCGTGTACGACGCGTTAAGTTCGGCGATGTACGCGGTTGAGGATTCCTCGCACGAGCTTAAGGAGTTTAACGACGGGATAGAATATGACGAGCAGACGCTCAACGATATAGAAGCGCGGCTTGATTTAATATCAAAGCTGAAGCGAAAATACGGTAAGGACATTAACGAGATACTCGAATATTTAAATAAGGCGTCCGCAGAGCTTGCCGCCATAAAAACAAGCGACGAGAGCTTGGCGGAGCTTAACGCGGAATATCAAAAAAGCAAGGAGCGGCTTTTGGCGGCGGGCGAGGAACTTTCAAGAGTGCGCACCGAAAAAGCAAAAGAGCTTGGCGCCGAAATAACGCGCTCGATTCACGAGCTGAATATGGAAAACGCGGCTCTTGAGGTCGCGTTGACAAACGACAGCGTATTTCACGAGAACGGCATAAACACGGCGGAGTTTATGATACGCACCAACCCCGGCGAGCCGATGAAGCCGCTTGCGAAAATTGCCTCGGGCGGCGAGCTGTCGCGTGTGATTCTCGCGATAAAGTCGATATTTGCCGACGGTGTGGACACTATGATTTTTGATGAGATAGACACCGGCGTATCGGGCGCCGCGGCGATGAAAATAACGCAGAAACTGGTAAAGATTGGCAGAAACAAGCAGGTTATATGTATAACGCATTTGCCGCAGCTCGCTGCGGCGGCGGACACGCATTATCTTATAGTGAAAGGCATTGACGGCGATATGGCATCGACTACATTGCGCGAGCTTGACGCGGCGGAGCGTGAGCGCGAGCTTGCGAGAATAATCGACGGCAGCGAGATAAGTGAAATCGCTCTCTCGCACGCAAAGCAGATGCTTGAAAACGCTAAAAAGCTGTAACCCCCGATTTTAGGGGACAAAACCATAACAAGGAGTTGTTAAATTTGGCACTTGACGCATTGGCTATCAAATGCTTGACAAATGAGATTTCCGCGCTTGCGTATGGAGCGCGTATAGATAAAATTTCACAGCCGGAAAAGGACGAGATTGTTCTCGGAATAAGGACGCGCACGGATAATTACAAGCTCGTTTTAAGCGCGTCGTCGGCGCATCCGCGCGCGCATTTCACCGACCGCGCGAAAAGAAATCCGAAAACCGCGCCTATGTTTTGTATGCTTTTGAGAAAGCATTTAAGCGGCGGCAAAATAATCGGTGTCGCGCAGCCGGATTTAGAACGCGTGATAAACAGCAGCGTCGAAAGCTACGACGAGCTTGGAAATCTCACGGTGAAGCATCTGATTGCCGAAATTATGGGCAGACATTCGAATATAATTCTGACAAACTCGGATATGAAAATTATCGACTGCATAAAGCACGTGGATTTCAACGTAAGCAGTGTGCGCCGGCTTTTGCCGGGACTTGAATATACCCCCGCGCCGAAGCAGAACAAAATACCGATTATCGAATTTTCAAACGAGTCGCAAATCGATTTTTCCGTGCCCAAGCAAGCGGACAAGGTAATAATGGATACGGTTTCGGGCATAAGTCCCATTATCGCGCGCGAGCTTGTCTACGACGCGTTCGCGTCAACCGACGTCATCGCCGCGTCCCTTAACACCAACCAAGCAGCCGCGCTTAAAACAAGGCTCGTCCGTCTTGCCGAGCACGTAAGGGACGATAAATTCACGCCTTGCCTTATCGAGGAGGCGGCAAGCGGCAAATACCTTGATTTTTCGGCAATTCCTATACAACAGTACGGCGCTTTTGCCAAGGTTACGGAGTACGACACAATGTCGCGCCTTGTCGATACCTTTTTCTACACGCGCGATATGCGCGAGCGTATGCGTCAAAAGAGCGCGGATATGACGCGTCTTATCGGGAATTTGATTGAGCGCACCGCGAAAAAAATCGGAATTTTGAATAAAACCCTCGCGGGCGCGAACGACGGCGAAAAATATAAGATAAAAGGCGATTTGATAACGGCGAATATTTATAAAATAGAGCCTAAAAGCACGGAGCTGACGGCGGAAAACTATTACGTGGACGGAACGCCGAGCATAAAAATCGCGCTTGACCCATCTCTTACGCCGTCGCAGAACGCGCAAAAATATTATAAAAAATACACAAAATCAAAAACCGCGCTTATCGAGGCTGCAAAGCAACTCGAATTTGCGCAGACGGAGCTGAAATATCTCGAAAGCACGCTTTCGCTTATCGAGAACGCGGAAAGCGAAAGTGATTTAAACGCGATTCGCGCCGAGCTTGCCGATGAGGGATATTTAAACGGCGCAAGGAGCCGGAAAAAGCGGGAGGTTTCAAAACCGCGCCATTTTATAAGCTCCGAAGGCTTTGACATATATGTCGGGAAAAATAACTCGCAGAACGATTATTTAACCCTGAAATTCGCGAACTCGTCCGATATGTGGTTCCATACAAAGGAAATCCACGGCTCGCACGTTATAATAAAGCTTGCGCAGAATAAGGATATACCCGATTCCGCGATAAAAGAGGCGGCGCAGCTTGCCGCATATTATTCAAAAGCGCGCGGCTCGTCACAGGTGCCTGTGGATTACACAAGGGTGAAAAACGTAAAAAAGCCGAACGGCGCAAAACCCGGTATGGTTATATACAATACCTATAACACCCTGTACGTAACCCCCAAAATCGCTTGCGAAAAATCAGAGGAATAATATAAATTTTTGTTTGCGTGTGTAAACCCCTCCGTCCCCTTGACTTTGCTTTGCAAAGTCGTAGGACGCAGTGAAACTGCTAAGGGGAGGCTTATGTAGCAGTCATTTAAGGCTCCCCTACTAGGGGAGCTGTCAGCGCAGCTGACTGAGGGGTCTTTGTAGGGGCGCCCATTGGGCGCCCGCGTACGGAACTTTTATTTGATTTGCAAATCAACTACCCGTCCGAATTATGCGCTTAATCGTTGGGAACGGGCGCCCAATAGGCGGTCCTACGAACGTTAAATTGCGCCGTTGGCACGGGTCGTCGAGGGCGCCGACCCCTACGAAGTTCGTGAATTTTATACTCAAAAAGCGAAACGCAGTTTCGCTTAATGATTTGCAAGGCAAATCAACGCAGGTCAAGGACTGCAAGTCCTTGCGGAGCGCGAGGCAGAGCCTCGCATATATTACACACCTAAATTTAGAAAACTATTGAATAATATACTGAATTGTGATATTATATACACAAAGAGAATTTACACCAAAGAGGTAGATATTATGCGCGACCTTAGCGAGAACTTTCGCGGCATCGAGCCGTATACACCCGGCGAACAGCCGCAGAACAGCGACAGAATAAAACTGAACACAAACGAGAACCCGTACCCGCCGTCACCGTCTGTGCAAACGGCGCTTCGGAGCTTTGACTGCGGTGATTTGAAGCTCTATCCCGACCCGAATATGAGCGCGCTTATCGACGCGCTTGCGGCACATTACGGCGTGGGACGCGACTGCGTTTTCGCGGGCGTAGGTTCGGACGACGTACTTGCAACGTGCTTTATGGCGTTTTTCAATTCCGGCAAGCCGATATTGTTTCCTGACATTACTTACGCGTTTTACGACGTATGGGCGAATTTGTTTAGTATAGACTTTCACCGCGTTCCGTTAAACGGCGCGTTTGAGATTGTAAAGGAGGACTACTATGCCGATAACGGCGGCATTGTGTTCCCGAACCCAAACGCTCCAACGGGCTTGGATATGCCCGCCGCGGCGATTGAGGATATTTTAAAGAATAACAGCGGCGTTGTAGTGATTGTCGATGAGGCGTATATCGACTTCGGCGGCGAAAGCGCGCTGCCGCTAATCGAGAAATACGATAACCTCGTCGTGACGCGGACATTTTCAAAATCGCGCTCTATGGCGGGCGCGCGTGTGGGTTTCGCTTTTGCAAATCCCACGCTTATACGCGAGCTTAACACGATTAAGAATTCTTACAACTCGTACACGCTGTCAAATCTCACGATGAAGCTTGCATCGGCGGCGCTCTCGGACGAGGAATATTTTAACGAAACGGTCGGCAAAATTATCGCGACGCGCGAGAAATATAAGCTGAAGCTCAGGGAGCTTGGCTTTGAATTTCCCGATTCAAAGAGCAATTTCATATTCGCGACGCACCCGAAATACCGCGCCGAGGAGCTTTTTGAAGCCCTGAAAGCGTCAAATATATACGTTCGGCATTTTGACGCGCCGCGGATTGACAATTATCTGCGTATAACCGTCGGCACGGACGAGGAAATGCGGGCGTTGACCGACTTTTTCGAGGAATATATGAGGGAGGCGGAGAAATGATAGCCGATTATCATTTGCACTCGCGCTTTTCCGCAGACAGCAGCGAGGAGCCGCGCCGAATTATCGAGCGCGCGGCGGCGCTCGGTATGCGCAGTCTGTGCTTTACCGACCACCAGGATTTTGACTATGCCTATGACGAGCTTGATTTCACGCTCGATTATGACGCTTATTTCAAGACGCTTTCGGCGCTTAGGGAGGAGTACAGCGGCAAAATCGACGTGCGCATAGGCGTTGAAACGGGGCTTGAGCCGCATTTGAGTGCGCGGCTCGGCGAATTTGTAAAAAAGCGCCCGTATGACTTTGTTATCGGCTCGACGCATTTGATAAACGGCGTTGACCCCTATTACCCCGAATATTTCGCGGGTGTAACGGACAGGGAAGCGTTTTTGAGATATTTCGATTACGCGCTTGAGTCGTTTAAGACCTGCGCGGATTTCGACGTGTACGGGCACCTCGACTACATCGTGCGTTACGCGCCGGAAAAGGACAAAAATTATTCGTATGCCGCGTTTTCCGATGTTATAGACGAGATTTTAAAAACGCTTATCGAAAGCGGCAAGGGAATAGAATTGAACACCGGCGGCTTGACGCGCGGGATGGCAAATCCGAATCCGTGTCCTGAGGTGGTCGCGCGCTACCGCGAGCTTGGCGGCGAGATTATAACCGTCGGCTCGGACGCGCATAAGTCGGAGGACATCGGCGCGGAATTTGACCTCGCAAGGGATATACTCTTGCGGTCGGGATTTGAATATTACACGGTTTTTAAGGACAGAAAGCCGGAATTTATAAAGCTATGAAAGAGGTAGAGAAATGAGAAAGGTAAAGCTTACAAATGACACGATAAACGGAATTTTGGAAAATATGCTCAAAAGAAGCCCGACAAGCTACGGAGAGTACGAAAAGACCGTCGCGGACATTATCGCGAACGTGCGTGAAAACGGCGATAAGGCACTTTTTGAATACACGAAAAAATTTGATAAATTCGACTTAAATGCCGATAATATCAAAGTAAGCGGCGCGGAAATCGCGGCGGCGTATGAGGCTGTCGGCGAGGAGCTTTTAGGCATAATCCGAAAATCAAAGGCGAATATAGAGGACTACCATAAAAAACAGGCGCAGAACAGCTGGTTTACAAGCACCGAAAAGGGAACGATGCTCGGTCAAAAGGTGACGCCATTGGAAACGGTCGGCGTGTATGTGCCGGGCGGCACGGCGGCATATCCGTCATCGGTGCTGATGAACATAATGCCGGCAAAGGTCGCGGGCGTGGGAACGATAGTTATGACGACCCCGTGCGGCGCGGACGGCGGTGTAAATCCGGTTGTTTTGGTCGCCGCGAAAGAGGCGGGCGCGGACGAGATATATAAGGTCGGCGGCGCTCAGGCGGTAGCGGCGCTTGCATATGGCACTAAGAGCGTTCCGAAGGTCGACAAGATTGTAGGTCCCGGAAACATATATGTCGCGCTTGCGAAAAAGGCGGTTTACGGCAATGTAAACATAGATTCAATCGCGGGCCCGAGCGAGATATTGGTTATTGCGGACGAGAGCGTGAACCCGACATACGCGGCGGCGGATTTGCTGTCGCAGGCGGAGCATGACGCGCTTGCCTCGGCAATTTTGATAACGACATCCGAAAAGTTTGCCGATAAGGTCGGCGCGGAGGTTGACCGACTTAGAGCGGAGCTTTCGAGAAATGAGATAATAGAAAAATCGCTTGACAATTTCGGATATATCCTTATCGCCGAGGATATGGCGGCGGCGGTTGACGCGGCAAACGCGATTGCGCCGGAGCATTTGGAGATAATGACCGAGAACGCGTTCGAGGTTATGATGAAGATTAAAAACGCGGGCGCGATATTCATCGGCGAGCATAGCTGTGAGCCGCTGGGCGACTATTTTGCGGGCCCCAATCATGTGCTTCCGACAAACGGAACTGCAAAATTCTTCTCGCCATTAAGCGTTGACGATTTCGTCAAGAAATCAAGCGTTATATACTATTCGCGCGAGGCTTTGGGCGAGGTTCACACATACGTTGAAAAATTTGCCGAGGCGGAGCGTCTAACGGCGCACGCGCTTTCGATGAAGGTTAGATTTGAAAAATAACGGGGAGGATGTTATGCGGACGGCTGAAATCAAAAGAAAGACAAAGGAAACGGATATTGAGCTGACGCTCAATATCGACGGTTCGGGAAAAAGCGATATTGACACGGGCGTCGGATTTTTCGACCATATGCTTGAGGGCTTTGCCAAGCACGGTCTTTTTGACCTCGCGGTAAAGGTCAAGGGCGATTTGCGCGTTGACGACCACCACACCATAGAGGATACCGGCATTGTTCTGGGCGGGGCGATAGGCGAGGCGCTCGGTGATAAGGCGGGCATAAAGCGCTACGGAAGCGCCGTACTGCCGATGGACGAGGCGCTTATCCTGTGCGCGGTCGACCTTTCGGGGCGCGCGTATTACAGCTCGGATTTGTCGTTCACGTTTGAAAAAATGGGGGATATGAACACGCAGATGGTAAGGGAATTTTTCTACGCGGTGTCCTCTGCGGCGAAAATGAATTTGCATTTCAAGCAGATTTCCGGCATTAACGACCATCATATCGCCGAGGGCGCGTTTAAGGCGTTTGCTAAGGCACTTGACGCGGCGACGATGCGCGATGAAAGGATAACGGGAGTTTTATCGACGAAGGGAGCGATTTAATTCGCTTTAAATGCAGTACATATGAAAAAAGGGATGTGTATACACTGTGGTAAAAAACAAAAAATATAAAACGGTATTTTATATAATTACCGCGGCGGTTATAGTAATCGTGTGCGTAGCCGCGATAATCGGACTGAAAAAGGGAGTTTTCTCCTCAAAGGACGCTTTTACGAGATTTATCGACTCCGCCGGAGTATTTGCGCCGCTCGCGTTTTTAATTGTGGAAACCGTAACGGTGGTGGTGCTTATTTTACCGTGCGCCGCGGGTTACCCCGTGTCAACGGCGGCATTCGGGCCGCTTTGGGGATTTATTTTGAATGCCGCTTCGACGATTTTAGGCTCTATTATAATATTTGCGATTGTGCGCAAATGGGGAAAGCCAATAGTGGAATCGATTGTCAAAAAAAAGCACATAGATAAATATGAGAAATTTTTAGGAAAAACCAAGGTTTTTGAAAAGATTTTGGTAGTGTCGTTTCTTTTGCCCGCGTTTCCCGATAACGCTTTGAGCTATTTGGCGGGGCTTACGAAAATGACCTTTAAGCGCTTTGTTCTGCTTACCCTTATATTTAAGCCTTGGAAACTACTGCTCTACACATACGGATTGGAGTATTTTATGGGAAAATTCTCATATTTATGGAGCGCGGTAAATGATTTTCTGCCGCATATTGCGGCATAAATAATAAAATTTCGGGAGGTTTGTTGTTAATGAGATGCTTTGGATGCGGAGAAGAGAATTCTTCGGAGAATGTATTTTGTCAAAATTGCGGAAGACGGTTAAAGCCGTCGGAAGCGCCGGTGAACGATGCCGCCGTTGAACCGGCATCGGAAACGCCGATAAGCGACGCGCCGAATGACGCGCCGGAAGCACCGGTAAGCGATGCCGCCGATGAGCCGGCATCGGAAACGCCGGTAAGCGATGCCGCCGATGAAACGGCATCGGAAACGCCGGTAAGCGGCGCGCCCGATGAAACGGCACCGGACGGCGAAAGCCGGGATTGCACTCCGAATGTCGAAACGCTTGAGGACGGGGGCTACAGAATAGTTTACGAAAAAAATAAGATTTGTCCGATATGCGGCGAGTCTTTGCCTGCGGACGTGAATTTCTGCACCAATTGCTCGCATAAATTCACCGATGCGCCCAAGCCTAAGCGCAAGGGTATTAAAGCGGCAATAATCTGTGCGATAGCGGCGGCGGCAATCGCGTTTATCGGCATTGTAATTGCCGCCGTGTGTATTATATATCCGAAGATATACAATATCGAAGGTATGTGGGTTTCTCAGCAGGAGAATATAAGCTTTTTCGGCATAACGAGCGAGTCGTATATGCTGATTGGCGACGACAGCTTGGAGTATTATTACAGCGCGTTTTTAACGGAGGAATACGACTACAGCTATAACGCTTTTACAAAAACTCTCACGCTTTACTCAAACGGCAGAAAAACGGAAACGCTTCATTTGCAGTGGATAGGCACCGACACGTTTATAATCCTCGAAAACGGAAATACATTTTCAAGAGTAAACGGGGAATATGACAGCGGCGGCGAAAAACAGTATTCGATTTGACGCGGATTGTTAAATATTATTGATTAAAGAAATCGAAAGAGGGAACGGTATGCCTAAAAAGCTGACAAAGGAAGAGGAAACGGCGCGGGTGCTTAATATGTACAGCCGCGAGCGGGAGCTTCGTAATGACGGAATATCCGTAATCGCGGGAGTTGACGAGGCGGGCAGAGGCCCGCTTGCGGGTGCCGTGTTCGCGGCGGCGGTCGTGTTTGACGGCGACGAGGTGATTTTGGGGCTTAACGACTCGAAAAAGCTGAGCGAAAAGCGCCGAGAGGAACTGTATGACATAATATGCGAAAAGGCGGCGGCATACGCGGTGTTTTCCGTTGACGAGAAGCGCATAGACGATATAAATATCCTAAACGCGACCTTCGAGGCTATGAGAGGAGCCGTAAGTGCGCTTGCCGTAACGCCGCAGTACGCGCTGATTGACGGCAACCGTATAAGCGGTATGAGCGTTTCGTGCGAAACTATCGTAAAGGGCGACGCGAAAAGCGCGTCGATAGCGGCGGCGTCGATATTGGCGAAGGTGAGCCGTGACAGGTACATATGCGCGCTCGCCGAAAAATATCCCGAATACGGCTTTGGAAAGCACAAGGGTTACGGAACAAAGGAGCATATTGAGGCGATTTTGAAATACGGGCCGTGCGAAATTCACAGAAAAACATTTTTGAAGAAAATTTTGGGAGAACAGAAGTGACGACTAAGGAAATAGGTGATTTCGGCGAAGATGCCGCCTGCGAATATCTCGAAAAAATGGGATATGAAATTCTCGAACGAAATTTTCGCGTGCGCGCGGGTGAGATAGACATAATCGCCGACGATGACGGCTGCACGGTTTTCGCAGAGGTAAAAACGCGAAAAAACAACAAATACGGAGAGCCGTCCGAATATGTCGACGCGAAAAAAATCGAGCATATTAAAAAAACGGCGCTAATATATATAACAAGTCTGGATAAAGAAATGCGCTTCGACGTTGTCGAGGTTATATACACCATAGCCGGCGGACGGTTAAAGACGGTGAATTTAAATCATATAAAGGACGCGTTTTAAATGAAATATTCCGTGTTTGACACGCACTGCGACACGCTTTCGGCGCTTGCGGACGGCGGCGGGAGCTTTGATAAAAATACATATAACGTGGATTTGGAGCGTATGGAGCGGTACGAAAGCTATACGCAGGTTATGGCGTGCTTCATATCGCCCGAGCATAAGCGCCGCGCGAAAAAACGGACTCTCGATCTTATCAAAACCTATAAAACGCGGGTTGCGCCGCTCGTTAAGGATTCCGAAAGCGTAAAAACGATTTTAAGCATAGAGGGCGGCGAGGGCATAGACAGCATTATGACGCTCAGGCGCTTTCATCTCCTCGGCGTGCGGCTTATCGCGCTTACGTGGAATTTTAAAAATCACCTTGCCTCCGGCGCGGATGCGGCGGAGGGCGGCGTTACGCCGTTCGGCAGACGGGTAATACGAAAAATGAACGATTTTGATATTTTCCTTGACGTGTCGCATTTAAACGACCACTCGTTTTACGACGCGGCGGAGTGTACGGCGCTTCCTATTATCGCGTCGCATTCCTGCTCGCGCTCGGTAAGAGCGCACCGCAGAAATCTTACGGACGATATGTTTAAGATTATAATGCGAAGCGGCGGCTGTGTCGGTATAAATCTGTACGCGAAATTCCTGACCGAAAGCGATTATGCCGAGGTTGACGACGTTGTAAAGCATATCGAGCATTTTATGTCCCTCGGCGGCGAAAATCATATCGGTATGGGATGCGATTTTGACGGTGTGGAAAATCATTTGCCGCGCGGAATACGCGGGTGCGCTGATTTGTATAAGATTTTCGACAGACTGCTTCAGCTAAATTACAGCGAGGAGCAGGTAAACAAAATAAGCCGCGCCAATTTTGAGCGGGTTTTTGAAAAATATTAATTCGACTGCCGTATGTATTGAAATCGGCTCGAATTTGTGTTAAAATACCATAAAAGCAAGGAGATAATATGCTGATAAGAAAAATAGCGCCCGCCGATAAGGACAGAGTTTTGGCGCTCGCCTCGGCTTTTTACTCGGGCGACGCTGTGGATCATACAATATCGGACGGCACGATAAAGCGGAGCATCGATTACGCGCTTAAAAACACACCTAATTTTACGGGCTATGTGTTTTGCGAAAACGATAAAATATACGGATTTTCGTTTATAACAAGATATTTTGAAACGGAGGTCGGCGGTATCTGCACCGGCATACTCGACATTTATATCAAGGAGGAAATGCGCGGCAAGGGTTGGGGAAAGCAATTTTTCAAATTTGTTTTTGACACGTACCGCGATTCGCGAAGATTCAGGCTTGAGGCAAAGGAAAGCAACAAATCCGCGATAGGATTATATAAAAAAATGGGTGTTCGAGAATTGGACTACAAGCAGTTCACGGCTGAATTTTGAGAACGGGAGATTGTAATGGATTTTTCAAAAAAGGTTGACAAATATTTGAAAGCGCTGACAGAGCGTCAGCAAAAAAATCAATTCAGCGAGTGCCGCGCGCGCTCGGTTATGCCGAATATTGAGGTAATAGTTGAAATAATAGACGATATAAAGGCGCTGTTGTTTCCGGATTATTTCGGAAACCGCATCAATTCCGACATATATTTAACCGGCGCGCTTATGACAAAGCTTCACGACAAGCTGATGGAGCAGATTGAGGCGGCGTGCATTTACGGCTGTAACGTAAGCGGCGCGGAAAAGGATGAATGCATATGCAATGAAGCGCATACAAAGGCGGAAAAGGTGTGCGATATATTCTTCACCAAGCTGCCGGACATATACGACGTTCTTGTGACGGATATTCAAGCGGCGTTTGATGGTGATCCGGCGGCGGAAAGCAAGGATATAATAGTATTTTCGTATCCGTGTATGCTCGCGATAACGGTTCACCGCATAGCGCACGTGCTTTATGAGCTTGAGGTGCCGCTTCTGCCGCGGATGATGTCCGAGTACGCGCACAGTCAAACCGGCATAGACATCAACCCCGGCGCGAAGATAGGGAAGTACTTCTTTATCGACCACGGCACGGGAGTGGTAATCGGTGAAACGACGATAATCGGCGAGCACGTTAAAATATACCAGGGCGTGACGCTCGGCGCGCTCTCGACGCGCGACGGGCAGAAGCTGCGCTTCGTAAAGCGTCACCCGACGATAGAGGATAATGTCACGATATATTCCGGAGCGTCCGTTCTGGGCGGAAAAACCGTAATCGGCGAGAACACGGTTATCGCGTCTAACGCGTTTATAACGGAGTCGAT
>JAJPXA010000093.1:3545-14055 GCA_021205715.1 Bacillota bacterium | reverse complement strand
ATATGTAATGTAATATTATGCGGCGAAGCCGTGAAATAACTTAAAGAGAGGGAGATATTATGATTAAAAAGAGAAAAATTTTGTCATTATTGACGGCACTGTCGATAACGGCAAGCGCGTTCGCGGGAATGGTTATTCCGGCGAGTGCGGAAGATAGCGAAGAAGCTGAATCGGCGTATGCGTTGGATTTAACCGATGAAACATCAAGGGATGTTACAACCAAGGCTGCCGATAACGATACGGATGATATTCCTTATAGAAGTGTAACCGATTTCGGCACAAATTATGATAGTAGCGGATATGTTGATGAAAAAGGATATACTGCAACGGTTGCGGCACTTGACGGCTGGGGTTATGTTCACAAGGGATATACAAGCGCTTTAACCGAGGCAAGACAAACAAAGGCGTATATAAATGCTGATACCAATGCGTTTTATCTTCAAAGTGTTGGAAATGATAAAATGGACGGCTCGATTTATTTTATACCGAGTAATGTCGACGAACTTGAACTTTCGGAAGACGGCGTTCAGATTTATACATTTGACGCTATTATAAATCCTACCAGCGGAAGCTCGAGCAATTCGCCTACTATAGGATTTATTTCGGCGGCATCAACAACTGCTGTTACATATGTAGGATATGTTACGGCAACCAAGCCGGACGACAACGAAACGACAACCTATGAGATGACCTTTGTAAATGATTTGAATAATGGTAAATATTATCTTTACAAGGACGGTATTCTCGAAGCGAGCGGTTCGTCGAGCGATATTATAGGTATAGGCGCAACCGGTGTCGGAAATAAGTATATCAGTACCGGTATTGCCAATCTTAAACTCAATGAAGCAGATGCTGTTCCCGATGCCGTAAAGGTTACCTTTGTCGGTGACAGCAGTACGACTTTGAAAGAATATGATGCGGTAATTTGCGGAACTACGCTTACCGCGCCGACAGCGCCTACAGTTTCGGGAAAAACTTTCAAGGAATGGCAGGACGCGGAGGACAATGCCGTTACGGAGTTTACAGCCGGCACCACAGATACGGTTTATACAGCGGTATATACCGAGGGTTCAACGGTTTCGAATGTTAATGTAACATCAAACAACTTTGCAAAGGTTGTTTTAACAGACAGTGATGATGCCTCGACAACACAGTATACTTCAAGCCAAGGTACGGTTACATTTTCCGATATTACACAGGGAGAGTATACATATACAATCTCAAAAACGGGATATACAACCGAAACAGGCACATTTACTCTCAGTACAGAGGATTATGAGTTATCGAAAACCCTTGAGGTTGACGAAGACCACGAGCAGTATGTATATTATGAAGCTGATTGGGAAGACGGTTCGGGCGTATGGACGAACGGTTCCGGTACCAGAAGCAAGACTTTGACTTTGGGTACAATAGACCTTCCGACAACAGACGGCGTGGCGGATATATATACCGTTAATGCGAAAATTGCATTGGGCGCTACTGGAAGCGACGGTAATTCTGTGGCAACATGGACGTTGAAGTCGAGCGCGGGAGTTTTGCTCGGCATACAGTGGTCAAAAACAAACGGTGTATTTGCCTTTACAGGGTGGACCGGTTCAAGCGACCAAAATGCATCCGCTGATGACGGTAGTATGACTAATAAAATACAGCTTATCGATGCGGACGGAACTATTACCGCCGAATTGGATATGAGCTTTACGGTAGATACCGCAAATCAAGTGATAAATGTTATATGCAATGACGTAAGCATGGGTTCGCTTCCGCTTGTTAATGCCGCAACGGATATAACATCTATGACTTCCGGTATGTATAGAACGTATCAGGCTATAAATTTGTCGGTATTTTCAATTGAGAAGCCGGATCCGAACAGTATGCAGCTTTCGGGAGATGTAGATTTTGCAAAGGTTTCGGGTCAGACCGTAACAAGAAGCTACAGCAAGCTTGAGGCGGTTGTTGTGCAGGACGAAGAATTTGAATGGACGGTAACGGGCAAGGACGGAGCGTCGACAGACGGTATTACGGTAAGCTCGGACGGAGTGCTTTCCGTTGCGGATACGGCGGCGGCGGGTACTGTAACAATTACCTGCACAAGTAAAACCAACGCGGAAAAGACAGCGACAATCGATGTAACAATCGATGATTTCCAAGAAATGACTCAGTTTGCGGCAGACTGCGCTCCGGCATATACAGCTGCGGGACAGACCGGCACATATTCACTTACAACTGCGGTTGACAAATACGGCGATGATGTTTTGGAATTACTTCCGGCGGTTGTATGGGCATCGTCGAACACAGAAGTTGCGACAATAGATTCCGCGACAGGCGAGCTTACGACGGTAGGCTATGGTAAAACAACAATAACAGGAACCGTAACGAATGGTACTGCGGTTTCAACAGTATCAATTCCGGTGACGGTTGCGGTTTACAGTGTTACAGCGGATGTAACCGGCGATACAACGGATGTTGATTTGTCGGAGATGATAGTTGACGATGATTATATCACAGGTTATCAAGTAACAACGGCAAAAGACGGTGTTTTGGTTGAGCAGACAACATTAGATAAGTCTGTTTTGGAAGATGAAACAATTACAACAGCCGCAGCGGATGGTGTATTAATAACCGCGTCGTATACAAATAATACGCTTACAAGTGTTTCAACAAAGGATGTCGAAAAAGATGATGTGGTTGATTTGAACGGCGAGAGCGGCACAAAAGTATTTCTGTGGAACTCACTTGAAGATATGAAGCCTCTTGACGTTGAAACTACTGTAGATAAAGCCGACACAACAGTAACACTTTCTACGTCCGGAGCCAACACGGTTGAGATTGCTCCCATATTTGAAGCGGCAATTGGCGATGCCGGTGAAATGGGTACATACGGAGCAGGATTTGATTTTGCAATTCCTGCTGATACCTATAATTTCACAATGACTATGACGGGTTCAAGAGCGGATGTTTATGTAAATGACCAAATGCTCGTAAACAATATGCTTCAAAACGGCAATGAAAACAATACGGATGTTCGCAATGATATAGTTGTGAATGACGGCGTTGCAAGAATAACGACGTGTGATTACTCAAGCGGTGCTTCGTCATCCGGAAGCAATATTACATCTATGAAGATAGTTAAGAGTCCCTCTATAGTAACCAGAGTAACAAAAATGTATGTATTGGGCGATTCGCTTGTAGCTAAGTATTATAACGGCGGAAACGCAACTAATAATCTTTATCAGACCGGTTGGGGTCAGGTATTGGAGAACTATATCACGGATGATATTGAAGTTGTAGACCTTGCAAACAGCGGTGTTACAGCGGTTGGCTTATATAATACAGCATATTCGCAGGTGGTTGAAAGCGCTCAAAGCGGAGATTATGTAATTCTTGAAAGCGGTTACAATGACAAGACATACACTACCGAAGACGAAATGAAGGCAGCGGTAAATGCTATGATTGGCGGCTGTGCAGAGAAGAATGTTACTATAGTTTTGGTATCGCCCAACGCTTCACATCACGATTATACGGGTAGTGTAGCGTGGACAACGGTTATGGAATCAATCGCAGAAGATACGACAACGCCTTATATTGATTTGGCACAGGAAAGCTATGATTTCTTGTATGAAAATTACGGTGCTGATTACAGTACCGGCAGCAGCAATGTAAATGATATTTCAAAGTATTATAATGTTTCCGACAGACTGCACTCAACATACAACGGCGCACAAAAATGGGCTTCAATTGTTGCAACGGCTCTCTATAACCTCGGATATAAAGATATAATCAATACAGAATATTCATATACATTTACAGACAGTAATGCAGCTGAAATTGTATGTAAGGTTGATATAACAGATGCTGACAGCGGCAGCGGTGACAGTGACAGTGACAGCGAAACTGAATAATTAATCATACAAAAACACATAAGAATAAGAAAAGAACTAAAAAGATTGCGCGAGCGTTAAATATCGGTAAACTACACTCGAGACATAGTAAGAAATAATCAATACAGAATATTCATTTACATTTTCAGACTTTTATTCTTCATAAATTGAAAGTTATGTATCTTTATCAGGCGGTGACAGCGACAGCGGTGACAGTGACAGCGGTAGCAGTGACAGTGACAGTGACAGCGAAACTGAATAATTAATACTACAAAAACACCTTTGCATCCGCAAGGGTGTTTTTTGTGTGCGGGCGGGTTGAAATTCGGTAAAATTCGCTCTTGCCATAGGGCGAAATATGTGGTATAATCACTGCAATGGACAGTATCCTTGTGAATTGTACCGGACGATGAGCCGCCGCTTTGTTGCGGAGGTGGTAATTATTGTAAAAATCGGATTTATCGGCGCGGGAAAGTGCGGCTTGAGCTTAGCTCACTATTTTAGGAGCGAGGGCATAACGGTCACCGGATTTTCGTCAAGACACGCGCGGAGTATTAAGGATTTTAATGTTTTAACGTATAAGGATTTGGTAAACGGCAGCGATGTTATATTCATAACCACGGCGGACATTGGCATAGCCGCTGCGTGGGAAAGAATAAGCGCTTATGATTTAAGCGGAAAAATTATATGTCATTGCAGCGGTTCTTTGCCGTCCGGTGTTTTTTCGGGAGCGGATCCCGATAAGGTTTGCTCTGTTCATCCAATGCTCGCTTTTTCAAGCGGGAATACATCAATTGAAGCTGTGTCAAACGCGTATTTTACCGTTGAGGGCGGCAAAGGCGCGGTTGAGCGCGTAAAGGGAATTTTAGCGCATTGTAAGAATAATGTAATAGAGATTAAGGCGGAGGATAAGCCGCTGTATCACGCGGCGGCGTGCTTCGCGTCGAATTTCGTCGTTTCGGTTTGCGAAACGGCGGAGCGGCTTTTAATGACCTGCGGCTTTGACCGCCGCGACGCGCATAAAGCGCTTGTTCCACTTATGCTGGCAAATATGAAAAATATTGCCAATCGTGGTACGCGCGATGCCCTTACCGGCCCCGCGTCGCGCGGCGATTTTGATACGCTGAATGTACATTTGGCGGCTATCGGCGACGGCGATACGCGGGAAATGTATAAGCTTCTTACGGCTGTTATATTGGATATGAAATCGGACGAAAGGCAGGAAAATATATGAAATTTACAGTAAATTCCTTTGCCGCGGCAAAGGAAAACGGGGAAAAAATAACAATGCTTACCGCATATGACTATACCACCGCGAAAATCGAGGACGAGAGCGGAATCGACTCCATTCTCGTCGGTGATTCGCTCGGAATGGTGATGCTGGGGTACGAGGACACCCTTGCGGTGACGGTCGACGATATGATTCATCACGCGAAAGCGGTGCGCCGCGGCGCTAAAAATGCGCTCGTGGTTGTCGATATGCCGTTTATGTCGTATCAGACCTCGGTTTATGACGCGGTTAAAAACGCGGGGCGCATAATTAAGGAAACCGGCGCCGACGCGGTTAAGCTCGAGGGCGGCGTTAAGTTTCGCGAGCATATAAGGGCGATTGTCGACGCGTCGATTCCGGTTATGGGGCATATCGGTATGACGCCGCAGTCGGTGAACGCGTTCGGCGGGTTTAAGGTTCAGGGCAAGACCTATGAGCGCGCGTCGAAGGTGCTTGCGGACGCGAAAGCGGTCGAGGACGCGGGCGCGTTCGCGGTCGTTTTGGAATGTGTGCCCGACAAGCTCTCGGCGTATATAACCGAGCAATTGAATATTCCCACAATCGGCATCGGCGCCGGCGGCAAGTGCGACGGGCAGGTGCTGGTTTATCAGGACGCGCTCGCGATGTACGGCGATTTCACGCCGAAATTTGCGAAAACCTTTGCCGATGTCGGCGCGGCGATGCGCGGCGGTATCGAGGGGTATATAAAGGAAGTAAAATCGTCGGCATTCCCCTCGGCGGAACATACGTTTAAGATTGACGATGAGGTTTTAAACAAGATTAAGGGGTGCGGAAAATGAAGATTGTAAAAACGATTGATGAGGTAAGAAATATTGTAAACAGTTGGAAAAAAGACGGTCTGAGCGTCGCTCTTGTGCCGACTATGGGTTATCTGCACGAGGGGCACAAGAGCCTTATAACGCGCGCGGCGGCGGAAAATGACAGGGTTGTCGTGAGCGATTTCGTCAATCCGACGCAGTTTGCGCCGAATGAGGATTTTGAAAGCTATCCGCGCGATATTGACGCGGACGCGAGGCTTTGTGAGGACGCGGGCGCGGCGTTGATTTTCAATCCCGAGGCGGACGAAATGTACCAAGACGCGCTTACGTTTATCGATATGAACAAGATTACAAAGGTGCTTTGCGGCAAAACGCGTCCGATTCATTTTTCGGGCGTATGCACAGTCGTGGGAAAGCTGTTTAATATAGTAAAGCCCGACAGGGCGTATTTTGGGCAGAAGGACGCGCAGCAGCTGTGCGTTATACGCAAGATGGTTAAGGATTTGAATTTCGACGTCGAGATAATCGGATGCCCGATAATACGCGAGCCGGACGGACTCGCGAAGTCGTCGCGCAACACGTATTTGAGCGCCGAGGAGCGTCAAGCGGCGCTGTGCTTATCGCGCGCGTTGGCGTTGGGCAAAGCCGCGGTTGACGCGGGCGAAAGGGACGCGGAAAAGGTGGTAGAAATCGTAAGAGCGGAGATAAGCCGCGAGCCGCTTGCAAGGATTGATTACGCAGAAGCGGTAGATTTCAACACGCTTGAGCCGGTAAGCGAGGTAAAACCCCCAATGCTCTGCGCCGTTGCCGTGTATATAGGAAAAACAAGGCTGATTGATAATTTTATAGTGTGATGTGAGGGAAATGGTTATTTGTAGGGGGTGTTATGCGAGGCGCTGCCTCGCGCTCCGCAAGGGGCAGCGCCCCATTTGATTTCGCTTTGCGAAATCAAGCCCCCGCGTGACAAAACTTCGTTTTGTCTTTTGGAGAATATTATCAACTTCGCTGACGCAAGCTAAAGGAGAGAATATACAAAAACGAAAGTTTTTGTATATTCCGACTGCCGCGTCGGGTACGGCTGTTTGCGATTTTGAAAAACGCTGTTGTCTGTAAGAAATGCTAATCTTTTCGTCAGTATCTCCAAGACCCTGAGGCTTTTCGTTTGCTGTTTAGTTTTGCTTTGCAAAACTTCGAGAAAAAACGAAGTTTTTTCCCTCACCCTCGCACACGCGAGGGTAGGACCTATTACCAAGAACGCTAACATATATCTCACAACAAGCGGGTTTCTCCTCGACTTTGTTTCGCAAAGTCGAAGAAGTGCAACCCTTTGGTGCTTTTGGTTCTTTTCAGAAAAAGAACAACTTTTAAATCTTTTTCAAGAAAAGAATGCTATGTGAATACACGACTTTATTAATTTTAATTATTAAGATAAATAACCATTTATCTCAATGTCATTTCCACATTGCTTTACAGCCTATTCACCAAATCCTTGAACAGGTGTCCGCGTTCTTCAAAATTTTTGAACATATCGAAGCTGGTGCTGGCGGGGGACAGCAATACCACGTCGCCGCTTTTTGATTCGGCGCGGGCGGTACTTACCGCCTCCTCGTAGGTTTTTGCTCTTATCTGCTTCACCTCGGACGCTTTGCCTGTTTTCTCGAGCGCTTCGGCTATTTTATCCGATGTCGCGCCTATCAAAATGAGCGTTTTTACGTGTTCGGCTATCGCGGGGCCTACCTCGTCGTAGGGGATGCCCTTATCCTTGCCGCCGGCAATCATAATTACCTTATTCGGGAACACGCGGAGCGTGTTTATCGTGCGGTTCGGACTTGAGTCAATCGAGCTGTTGTAATATTTAACGCCGTCGAGCGTTCTCACAAGCTCAATTCTGTGCTCCACGCCGCCGAACGTCTTTGCGATGCTTACGATAACGTCATTCGGCACAAGCTCTCTCACCGCGCCTATCGCCGCCATATAATTTTCGACGTTGTGCATACCCGGGATTTTTATGTCGTTGATATTTAATATCCCCTCGCCGTCGCATTTTATAACATCGCCGTCAAGATAAATATCGGCTTTATGCCGTCTTGAAAAATACTTGACCGCGCCCTTTGCCTCCTTGCCTATCTCGTCGGTCACAGCGTTGTCCGCGTTTACGATAAGCGTGTCGGCGATACTTTGATAGAGCATTATGTTCTTCTTCGCGTCGATATACTCCTGATAATCCTTGTGCATATCGAGGTGGTTCGGACTGATATTGGTTATTACCGCGATTTCGGGCGATTTTCTCATTGTGTGCAGCTGGAACGACGAAAGCTCCAAAACGACCCAATCGTTTTCGGTCATTTTGTCCGTTTCAACCAAAAGCGGCTTTCCTATATTGCCGCCGACCCACGTTTTATGCCCGCCGCTTCGAGCATTTTCGATATAAGTGTTGTCGTTGTGGTTTTTCCGTCGCTTCCGGTTACGGCTATGATATGCGCGGGGCACACGTCGAAAAAGACCTCCATCTCGGATGTCACGACCGCTCCTCTCTCTCTCGCTTTCACGAGCGCGGGGTTATCAAAACGCATACCCGGGGTTTTGAAAATAACGTCCGCGGATATATTCGAAAGATAATCCTCGCCAAGATTGAATTTTATGTCAAGCCCTTTAAGCTCGTCATAGCTTTTGCCAAGCGCGTCCTTTTCGCGCTTGTCGCAGGCGGTGACCTCTACGCCGTTTTCGGCGAGGTACTTTATAAGCGGCAGATTCGATATTCCGATACCGATTACCGCAACCCTTTTATCCTTTATTTTTTCATTAAATTCAGCAAGCATAATATTTCCCCTCATCATAATTTTACAATTTCATAAAAAAGGGCAGGCGACCGCCTGCCCCAATCTTTGGCAAATCGTCTTTAAACGCGCGCGTTTATTTTCAGACCGATTATTCAAAGTTTTAATTATTCTTCCGTGGTTTCCTCGGCAGCCGCTTCTTGTGCTGTTTCTTCCGAAGCCGGTTCCTCCGCCGCTTCTTGGACGGTTTCTTCCTCAGCCGGTTCAATCTCTATTTCCTCGTCAACTACAACGTCGGGGTCGGTTGAATATACAAGAGCGCTTCCGGATACGGGTTCCTCCTCGATTTCTTCCTCCTCAGCCTCCTGCGGCTCCTCAACGGGGATTAACGCTCTTATGCTGAGAGAAATCTTCTTCTCGTCCCAGTTTACGTCCGTAATCTTTGCCTCAACCTCTTCGCCGATTGAGAGAACGTCCTCGGGCTTGCCGATTCTTCTGTCGGCAATCTGCGAGATGTGAATAAGACCGTCAACGTTGGGGATAATCTCGGCAAACGCGCCAAACGGCAGGATTCTTACAATCTTACACTTTACAACATCGCCGATGCTGTACTTGTTCTGCGCAATAACCCAAGGATTGTCCTCGGCTTTCTTGTAGCCCAAGGAAATTTTCTTCTTCTCCTCGTCGATATCCTTTACGTAAACCTCGATAAGGTCACCCTCTTTGACAACCTCCGACGGGTGCTTTAGCTTATTCCACGACAGCTCGCTTATGTGACCAAGAACGTCAACGCCGCCCAAATCAACGAACGCGCCGAATGAAGTAAGCGACTTGACAGTGCCTGTATACTTCTTATCCAAAGAAACCTCGGACCAGAATTTATCCTCGATTTCCTTTCTTGCCTCTTCAAGAAGGACTCTTATCGAGCCTACGACACGGTGTCTTCTCTCGTCAATCTCAATAATTCTGAATTTGACGTTTGAACCTACAAGAGTCTGAAGGTCCTGCACAAATCTCTCCGATGCCTGACGCGCGGGCACGAATACCTGATAGCCTTCGCTGAGCACGATTACTCCGCCCTTTACTGCCTTAATAATTTTGCCCTCGAGAACTTCTCCCGCTTCGTAAGCCGCTTTGATTTTGTTCCAGCTTTCCATAGCTATCAATTTTTTCCTTGATAAAACTACCTTTCCCTCCGCGTCATTTACACCAATAACGTAGACCTTAATTGTTTCGCCTTCTTTTACAACATCAGACGGCTTAAGTGACGGGTCATCCGTCAGCTGTTCGGCGCTGAGCTGTCCGTTATACTTGAAGCCGCCCAAATCGACAATAACCTCATTATTACGAACCTCTACTACCGTACCGTCAACGATGTCGCCGTTGTTGAGAGTTTTAATTCCCGACTTTTCAAAAAGCTCGGCAAAGCTCTCTTCATTTTTTGTGTTTTCACTCATAGCCTTTACTACCTCCTCGATAATACGACCGGGCGTGGACGCTCCCGCCGTAATACCTATTTTATTATATCTTTCCCGCGGAAGCTCCGCGAATGTTTCAACAAGATACGTATTCTCACAGTTTTGCTTGGAAATTTCAAACAGCTTTCGGGTGTTCGACGACTCCCGCCCGCCTATGACTATCATCATATCAGAACGCTTTGAAAGCTCCGCCGCCTCTGCTTGTCTGTTTCTCGTTGCAATACATATTGTATCAAAAACAAGGGTACTTTTGCAAGTTTTTTTTATATTTTGTACGATTTTACTAAAAATTTCTCTGTTTATTGTTGTTTGTGCTACAATACAGCCG
>JAJPXA010000093.1:0-3535 GCA_021205715.1 Bacillota bacterium | reverse complement strand
GACGTTTTTTTGTGCTAAATTACCAATCCGCTCATCATTTTCATCATATAAAATCAGCGCGCTGTCGGCGCACCAACCGTTTATGCCTACGACCTCGGGATGGCTTTTGTCGCCGACTATCACGATGTCGTACCCGTTATTGTATTGCTCCTCGACGATGTTGTGAATGCGCTTTACATACGGGCAGGTCAAATCGACATAGCGTCTGCCCTCAAGCTCCTTGTAAACGCTTTTCGCGACGCCGTGGGCGCGGATAATCACAGCCGCGTCACTCGGAATGTCCGAAACGCGCTCGTATGAGAGCACGCCCTTTGACTCAAGGTCGGATATGACCTGCGGGTTGTGTATGATATGCCCCAGCGTGGCGATTTTCTCGTTTTCCGCCGCCTTGTACACGCCGTCCACGGCGCGTTTTACGCCGTAGCAGAATCCCGCCGTTTTCGCGACCTCTATCATATATTATTATCCTCCTCCAACGAGTAAATTCTGTCCAAAAGCTCGTCCGATAATTCGCCGAGCTTGTCCGACGGCAGCTTTTTGCCGTAATACTCGGCAAGGCTCATCGGCTTTCCGACGCGGATTGTGATTTTGCCTCGGAATTTGTATTTTCCGCTTATATGTACCGGTATTATGTCGGCGTTTGCCGCCGCCGCTATCATCACCGCGCCCGGCTTCGCTTTTCCCCGCTCGCCGTCCTTTACGCGTCTGCCCTGCGGGAATATCATAAGCATATCGCCGCCCTTTAATATCGAAACCGCCGTTTTTACCGCGCCGGTATCGCCGCCGCCGCGCTTTACCGGAAACGCGCCGAGCGCTTTAATGAGCGCGGCAAAAAGAGGGTTTTTAAAAAGCTCCTCCTTTGCCATATACCTAATCGGGCGCGGCGCGGTTATTCCGATAAACGGAACGTCGAAATAACTGCGGTGGTTGGGCGCGATTACCGCGCCGCCCTCCTTGGGGATGTTCTCCGCGCCGTATATTTTGTAATTAAACATAATTCGGAGAAATGTTACCACAACCACTCTGCAAAATTTATACATATCCGTCAAGCTCCTTTATTTTGAGTTTTCAACAACTCTTTGTATCATACCCGTCAGCGCGTCGACCGACTCCTCGAATGTGTAATCGGACGTGTCCAAAAGAACCGCGTCATCCGCGCGTTTGAGCGGGGACTCCGCTCTCTCGCTGTCGTTTTTGTCACGGTACTCGATATCTGCTTTTATTTTCTCGAAATCGCATTTTTCGCCGCGCTCGGTAAGCTCCTTGCATCTGCGGCGCGCGCGTGTATCGGAGGACGCGGTCAAAAACACCTTTAAGTCCGCGTTCGGCAGGACGCAGGTGCCTATGTCGCGCCCGTCCATTATGACGTTCGCGGCAAGCGCCGTTTGCTTCTGCATTTCCACGAGCTTCGTCCTTACCGCTTTTATCGCCGCGACATCCGACGCGCGCACGGAAACATCCTCGCCGCGTATACGCTTCGAAACATCTGTGCCGTTCAGGTAAATAAGCTGTTCGCCGCCGCTGTGCTTTATCTCTATGTTAATCAAATCGAGCTTGTCCGCAAGCTCGTTTACGCCAATCCCGTTTTCAAGCGAGAAGAGCGCGACCGCTCTGTACATCGCTCCGGTGTCTATGTACACAAAGCCGAGCCGCTTTGCCGCCGCTCTCGAAACCGTGCTTTTACCCGCGCCCGCGGGCCCGTCCACCGCTACAGAAATACATTTCATTTTTCAATTCCCCCCTTAATCACATTATTATTCAGCCAAATCCGGACGCAGCACCTTCGCGCCGCGAAGATATACGTGATTAATCTCCTCCTTGGTTTTGTCTGTGTTTATATATATCATAATGCGAATGCATTTTTCAAGGCTGTTGTCAATCGCGGGCGCCGCCATATCGAGAAGCGGAACAAATGTAAGTCCCATTTCTCTTGCCGCCGCCGCCGGAAAAACCGCCGTTAAATCGTTCGTTACCGTGAAAATTATCGATATCGAGTCGGCGCGCTTTAAATCGTTTTTCGCCTCGACCGCCTCAATAAGCTCGAGCGTCGCTCCGATTATCGCCTCTCTTGTGTTCTCGTCCGCCGTCGTCGCGCCTCTTATTGCTCTTACCGCCATATTCCCATTCTCCTGTATTCGTATTTTTTATTTTTTACCGCTCGGTGCCGCATAGCTATGGTGACATCGTTGAGGTTTAAAAGTCCTATTTCCAAAAATATGCAAACCGAAATATGCGAGTTGCATCTCGCGATACCGATTTTGCCGCCGAGGTTCAAGCCGACGCATTTGTCGACTATCTGCTGAAGCGCCTCGTGCGCCGCGCCCGCTACCGCGCCCTCGTCCGCGTGGGACGCGCCTATTATATTTTCGCGCTTCGCCGCGACCACCGCGCGCTCCAAAATTTTGGGCACTGCGCTCGCGAAATCGCTGCCGAAATCGACAGCGGCGCATTTTATGCCCTCGCGCGAATACGCGTCCTTAAGCTCCGCTTCCTCCGCGCGCGTGTCGGTCAACGCGATGCGTATCGCCGCCTTACACACGTCCTTACTGCCATACTCCATATCAATTCTCCTTTTTTATACATTCGTACCCGCGAGGTACGCGGTCGAATACGCCATTTGCAGATTATATCCGCCGGTGTAGCCGTCGGCGTCAATTATCTCGCCCGCGAAAAACAGTCCGTTTATCAGCTTCGATTCCATCGTCGACGGGTTTATCTCGCTTGTTTTTATGCCGCCGGAGGTTACTATCGCCTCCTCTATCGGTCTGAAGCCGCGGACGTTGAGCGGCACGCATTTTACGGCGCCGACAAGCGCCGCGCGCTCCGCCTTTGTTATCTGCGAAACGCTCTTGCGCGGGTCTAAACCCGCGAGTGTTATTATCGTGGGTATAAGATTTTTCGGCAACAGGTCGTCGAGCGCGTTTATAAGCTGTTTGCGGCTGTATTTTTCAAAATCACGCGTTATTCGCTGCGACAGCTTTTTTTCGTCGAGCGCAGGCTTTAAATCTATCTCTATTCTGTATTTGTTCTTCTGCGGGTCGCGCAGATGCGCCGACATCGACAATATTATCGGCCCTGAAACGCCGAAATGCGTGAACAGCATTTCTCCGAAATCCTCGTACACCGTTTTGCCGCCGCTTTTTACCTTTACGGCTACATTTTTGAGCGTCAGTCCCATAACGCCGCGCACCCATTTTTCCTCGGTCACTATCGGCACAAGCGACGGGTTCAGCTCCGTCACGGTGTGCCCGAGCGCCGCCGCCATTTTATAGCCGCTTCCGTCGGAGCCGGTCAGCGGGTATGATTTTCCGCCGGTGCATAGTATGACGCGCTCGCCCTTTATAACGCCTTTATCGGTTTTTACGCCCGTGACGGCGCCGCTTTCGACGAGTATTTTTTGCGCGTCGGCTTTTTTCAGTTTTACGTTCGGCTTGAGCGCGAATTTGCGGAGCGCCTTTACGACGTCCGCCGCCTTGTCGCTTACGGGGAACACGCGCCCGCCGCGCTCGATCTTTGTTTCCACTCCGTATTCGTT
>JAJPXA010000131.1 GCA_021205715.1 Bacillota bacterium | reverse complement strand
GATTTGGGATATTTAGGATTTTAGGTTTAAATTTTCAATTTAAACGCTATTTAAATTATGCAGCTTTAGGATTTAACAAAATTTCTGTATAATCCATTTAAAAATTCAGCAAAGCTTGTAACATTAAAATTTAACAACAAAAGTTAAGGAGAGTGTCTATGGAGGACAGAGTTGTTTTTGAACACAAAACCAAGGAAGAACTTAAGCAAATCGCACAGGGATTGGACCTTAAAAAATTCTCGGCGCTGAACAAGGGCGATCTTATCACGCTGATTATGGACAGAATGCAGGAGCTTGAGCGGGAGAAAATCGAAAAGGAACGCAAAAAAATAGAGGAAACGGAAGCGCAGCTAAGCTCCGAGCTTGAGGAATCCGAAAACGTGAAAAACACGCACGCCGCCGCGCCGCAAAGGCAAAATTACGACCCTCGGCAAAAAAAGCGCGAGCGCCCCGCGGACGTTATAGAGGTGTGCGGCGTTTTGGACTTAATGCAGGAGGGCTAAGGCTTTTTGCGCTTTGAAAATTACGCCCCGGGAGCAAACGACATTTACGTTTCGCCCACGCAGATACGCAGATTTAACCTTAAAACCGGCGATGAGATTGTCGGCGATATGCGTCCGACGCAGGACGATAAATTTTCGCCGCTTCTGTTTGTAAAAACGATAAACGGCGACCCGCTGTCCGTGGCGCTGCGCCGCCGCCCGTTTGAGAAACTTACGCCGATTTACCCGACGGAGAAGCTTCATCTTGACACCGGCGAGCGAGATAACACCGCCGCGCGGCTTTTTGACTTTATCGCGCCGATAGGCAAGGGTCAGCGCGCTATGATTGTCGCGCCCCCCAAAGCGGGTAAAACCACGATTTTAAAGCAGCTCGCGCATTCTATCGAAACGAATTATCCGGATATAAAGCTGATAGTTCTTTTGATAGACGAGCGTCCGGAGGAGGTCACGGATATAAAACGCTCGCTAAACGGCGACGTGATTTATTCTACCTTTGACCAGCCGAGCGAAAGTCACTGCAAGGCGGCGGAAATTGTGCTTGAGAGGGCAATGCGCTTAGTAGAGCAGAAAAAGGATGTAGTTATATTGCTCGACTCGATTACGCGTCTTGCGCGCGCGTACAATCAGACCATCCTGCCGACCGGACGAACGCTTTCGGGCGGACTTGACGCGTATTCACTTTATAAGCCGAAGAAGTTTTTCGGCGCGGCGAGAAACATTGAAGAGGGCGGCAGTCTTACCATTGTCGCGACGGCGCTTGTGGAAACGGGCAGCAAAATGGACGAGGTTATATTCGAGGAGTTTAAAGGCACCGGCAATATGGAGGTTAAGCTTGACAGAACCTTGCAGGAAAAGCGCGTTTTTCCTGCGGTCGATATTTTAAAGTCAAGCACCCGACGCGAGGAGGACTTACTCTCGGAAAAGGAGCTTGAGGTAAGCAAAATAATAAGAAAGGAGCTTTCGCACAGCTCTTTTGCCGAATCTGTCGGTCAGATTATAAAAACCTTGAAAAACACCAAGAATAACGAGGAGTTCTTTGATTTCTTCCTCAGCACATACAGCAAAAAATAATTATAACGGAGGCGACATATGAAAACAGCAATAATAGGCTTGGGATTGATAGGCGGCTCTGTCGCGAGGCGTTTGCGCGGATTTCACGATTGCGAGATTGCCGCGTACAACCGCTCAAAGGAATCGCTTGATTTGGCTCTTCGCGACGGCGTTATAGACACAGGCACGCAGTCGCCGTCGGAGGCGATGGACGGCGCGGATTTGATTATTTTATGCCTATACCCGCAGCTCAATGTGGACATTATTCGGGACAACCTGACATATTTAAAGGACGGCGCGGTGATAACCGACGTTTCGGGCGTAAAGGAGTTTATGGTTGAGGAATTGGGCAAAATCCTGCCCGACACCGTTGATTTCGTCGGGGCGCACCCGATGGCGGGACGCGAGGTAGGAGGCTATAAATCGTCGACCGACACGCTTTTCGAGAAAGCGTCGTTTATAATGACGCCGACCGAAAAAAACAAACCGGAAAGCATAGCGCTTGTGCGCGAGTTGGCAGAGTATATCGGCTGCCGACACGTCGTTACGACAACGCCCAAGGAACATGACGCGATTATCGCGTACACATCTCAGCTTATGCACGTCGTGGCGGTGGCGCTTTGCGACAATCCTATGATTGAGCGCTCGACGTTTTTCAGCGCGGGGTCGCTTCGCGACTGCACCCGCGTGGCAAAGATAAACGAGGTTATGTGGAGCGAGCTTTTCGTCGAGAACAAAACGGAGCTGTCAAAGCGCATACGCGAGATGGAGGCGAGCCTTGAGAAAATCGCCGTTGCCGTCGACAACAGCGACCGCGCGGAGCTTGAAAAAATAATGAGTCACGCCTGCGCGCAAAAATTAAAGTGGCTTGAAGAAAAACAATAATCGGGCGCTTCGCCTTTGCGAAGCAGTCCGAATAAGCAAGAACGGAGGGACAGATTATGCCCAGAAACGAGGAAGAAAAAAGCGGTCTTACGCTTTTGGGGAATAAAAAAACGGTTTACAAGGACACATATTGTCCTGAGGTGCTTGAAACATTCGTGAACAAGCATCAAGACAACGACTATATGGTGACGTTCGACTGTCCGGAATTTACATCGCTTTGCCCGATAACGGGTCAGCCGGATTTCGCGAGGATAACGATAAATTATATACCCGACGTGAAAATGGTGGAGAGCAAATCATTAAAGCTCTATCTTTTCGGTTTCAGAAATCAGGGCGATTTCCACGAGGACTGCATCAACATAATAATGAAGGATTTGGTGAAGCTGATGAATCCGAAATACCTTGAGGTAAAGGGAATATTCACGCCGCGCGGCGGAATTTCGATTTACCCGTTCGCAAATTACGGCAGAGAGGGTACGCGCTACGCGGATATAGCGGAGCAGCGGCTTTTCGACAGTCTTTAAGGCTGCGTAAACCGACATAAAATCATTAAAAAGGAGGGCGCAATATGAGTTTTCCCAAGGGATTTGTATGGGGCGCGGCAGCTGCCGCGCATCAGATTGAGGGCGCGTATAACGCGGACGGCAGAGGCAAGGATATTTGGGACGTTTTCGAATCGGAAAACGGCAAAATATTCGAGGGTCACACCGCGAGAGTTTCCTGCGACCACTACCGCCGCTACGCGGAGGACATAAAAATAATGAAAGAGATAGGGCTTGAAAATTATCGGCTCTCGATAAGCTGGTCAAGGCTTATCCCCGACGGCGCGGGAGCGGTAAATCAAAAAGGCGTCGATTTTTACAAACGGCTGTTAAGCTGTCTTTGCGAGAACGGCATCAACCCGTATATAACGTTCTATCACTGGGATTTGCCCTATGAGCTTCACAAGCGCGGCGGCTGGCTAAACCCCGATTCGCCCGATTGGTTCGCCCGCTATGCGGAGCTTGCGGTGAAAAATTTCAGTGAGTTTTCGAGCCGGTTTATAACCTTTAACGAGCCGCAGTGCTTTATCGGCTTGGGATTCCAAAAGGGGATCCACGCGCCAGGATTAAAGCACCCCGCGAGGGACGTTCTGCAAATGACGCACAACGTTTTAAAGGCGCACGGAACGGCTGTTCGCGCGGCGCGCGCGGCGGCGGTAAGACCGATTTTAATCGGTTACGCGCCGACGGGCGAGATGTGCTGTCCCGCGACGGAGAGCGCGGCGGATATCGAAGCGGCAAGAGAGCGGATGTTCTCCTGCCCCGACCTTGAGAACTGCGCGGACGGAATAAGCTGGTGGAGCGACCCGATAATGCTCGGCAAATATCCCGAGGACGGCTTGAAAAAATACGAGGGCTTTCTTCCCGATATAACCGCCGAGGATATGAAGCTGATAAGCGAGCCGATAGACTTTTACTGTCAGAACATATACAACGGCGCGTTCGTAAGAGCGGGCGAAAACGGAAAAAGCGAATATGTCACAAGACCCGCGGGCGGCGGAAAAACCGCAATCGGCTGGCACGTTACGCCGCAATGTATGCGGTGGGGTCCGAGGTTCTTGTACGAGCGCTACAAAAAGCCGATTTACATCACCGAAAACGGTATGTCATCGCACGATTGGGTGTCGCTTGACGGCGGGGTTCACGACCCGCAGAGAATCGACTACACAAGGCGGCATTTGCGCGAGCTTAGCAAGGCGATAGCGGACGGCGCGGACGTTCGCGGATATTTCCATTGGTCGATTATGGACAATTTTGAATGGTGTCAAGGATACTCGGACAGATTCGGCTTGGTGTACGTCGATTACCAAACGCAGGAGCGCGTAATAAAGGACTCCGGGCGCTGGTACAAAACCGTAATTGAAACCAACGGTGAAAATATTTAACGATACGAATAATTTAAAGAGCAAATCGAATTTTTGCAATAAAAAAAGGGATTTAACCCTTTTTTTATTGCCGCGGCAATTTTTACGCGCCGACAAGCTCCTTGCCCTGTTTGCCGGTCATATGCTCGATTGTAACCTCGACGCAGCACAGAGCGCTTTTCAGGCGCTCGATTTCTTTGTCCACCGCCGCTTTGTCGCTGTTGTATTTTAAACCGAACACCTCGGCGGAGCGAAAAATCTCCTCATCGTTTTCCAAGATTTTCGCGCGCCCGAAAACAATCACGCTTTTGTAAAGCGTCGTGAGCTTTTCGGAGTCGACGTCATCTCTTTCAATAACGCACAAGGAAATTTCGGAGCGGCTTTTGAGCGCGTCATACTTATGCCCCTCCCCCGCGCCGTGGAAATATATTTTCCCGTCCGCGTAAGCGTAGTTTACGGGCACGGCGTACGGATAGCCGTTATCGCCGTACAGCGCCAAAACCGCGGTTTTTCCGTTTTTCAATATTCGAACGCATTCATCATCGGACAATTGCTGTTTAAATCTTCTCATTTTACGAAACATATGTATTCCTCCCAATCGGTAAATTTCGCCGCGCTTACCCGCGGTCGGACGGCGGTACCGCCTCGTTCATACTGCCCGTGCGAAATCCCGTTAAATCCATTGTCACATATGAAAAGCCGAGGCTTTTTAAATAATCGCATACGCTCCCGCGCGCGTCAATCAGCGCGGCAAAATCGCGCGGCTCGACTTCAATCCGCGCAATGCTGCCGTGAACCCTTACCCGCAATTGAGCAAAGCCCACGCCGCTTAAATACATTTCGGCTTTTTCCACACGCGCCAATCCCTCGGCTGTGATACTATCTCCGTAAGCGAAACGCGACGCGAGGCAGGCGCGCGACGGTTTATCCCACGCCGAAAGCCCCAAGCGCTTTGACATTTCTCTTATTTCCCGTTTTGTAAATCCGACCTCGCGCAGGGGACTTTTTATGCCCGACTCCTTTACCGCGAGAAGCCCCGGGCGGTAATCGCCCTCGTCGTCAAGGTTTGACCCCTCCGCTATAATGTCAATGCCGTTTTCGGCGGCGGCTTTTTTTATTTCGGCAAACATAGCCTTTTTGCATAAATAACAGCGGTTTACGGGATTTTCCGAAAAGCCGCCGACTCCGAGCGCGTCAAAATCGCATATGATTTGCCGTATGCCGTTTTTGCCGCAAAATTCCTTTGCATCCGCAAGCTCGCGCGCGGGAAACACCCGCGAATTTACCGTCACCGCCGCCGCGCCGCCGCCTAACGCGTCCTTTGCCGCCGCCAATAAAAACGTCGAATCGACGCCGCCCGAAAATGCGACCGCCGCCATGCCGAAGCCGCGCAGATATTCCGTCAGCTTTTTATATTTTTCACTCAAGTCCATTTTGCCGCTCCTTATTTTTCGGCGGCGCGGTTAATCATACTCGCAAGATAACCCGCGCCGAAGCCGTTGTCTATATTTACCACGCTTACCCCGCTCGCGCAGGAATTAAGCATAGCCAAAAGCGCGGCAACGCCGCCGAACGACGCGCCGTATCCGACGCTCGTCGGAACCGCGATAACGGGGCAATCTGCAAGGCCGCCTATGACGCTCGCCAAAGCGCCCTCCATTCCCGCGACCGCCGCGATAACGTTCGCGCTCATAATATCCTCACTGTAGGCAAGCAGGCGGTGTATGCCCGAAACGCCGACGTCATACAAACGAAGCACGTTGTTCCCGTAAAATTCAGCCGTAAGCGCCGCCTCCTCCGCGACGGGTATGTCGCTCGTTCCGCCGGCGGCGATTATTATTTTGCCCGCTTTATCCTCGCTCATCCCGCCGATTACGCCAATCCTGCCGTTTTCATAATATTCAAGCGGCAGAGATTTTCGTATCTCCTCGGCTTTCGCCGAGTCAAGCCGCGTTATCAAAATCCTTTGTTCGTCCGCTAACGATTTTGATATTCCTATAATCTGCTCCGCCGTTTTCCCCTCGCCGTAAATGACCTCCGCCGCGCCTTGCCTTACTCCGCGGTGGCAATCGGGCTTCGCATAGCCCAAATCCTTAAACGGCGCGGATTTCAGTTTAAGCACCGCGTCGCCGACGTCTATGTTCCCCTCGGAAACATCCGTCAACAATTTTCGCAGCTCGTCCCGCGTCATATCAAAACCTCCCTCGCTTATATCTTCTTTTCCGACATATAATACAGGCACTCCGTCACATAGGTATAAAGCGCCGTCCAATCGTCGATTTTTCCCTCTTTAATCTCAAGGTCAATCTCGGCGATGCGCGTTACCATATTCGTCAGATTTTCAACACTGAAATGCCTCGCGCTTTCGATATATTTTCTCGCGATATACGGTGACGCGGAAAGCTCGGCGGCAATTTCCGCCTGCGGTCTGCCCGCAAGAAGCTTCGCGTGCAGTATTTTTTCAAATGAGGCGAGAAGCAAATACAAAATCGAAAAAGAGCTGTTTTTTGTGTTCGATTTTATATCGTTTAACACCGACACCGCTTTTTTGGCGTTGTTCGACATAATCGCGTTCGTAAGGTCGAATGTTATGACGTTCAGCGATTTTGAAACCACTCTTTCTATATCGCTCGCGTATATTTCGTCGCCGCAAAAATCAAAGAGCTTTTCAAGCTCGTTATTCAGATTCCCAAGCCCGGGATCGACTCTTGACACCAAATACTGCGCGGCATCCTTTTTTATTTTTTTGCCTCTGTTCGAGCATTGCCGCATAGCGTATGTCACAAGCTCGGCATCCTTCAGATAGTCAAATTCCACCGCGAGTCCGCATTTTGCTATAGCCTTAAACAACGAGCTTCTGCGGTCGGCGGAGGACTCGTCGAAAATAACCACCGTATCGTCGGCGACGCGCTTGAGCTTTTCGCCCCAAAACGCCTTTTTGTCCTCTGTTGACACGCCCGCGCCGCGCGACTGCTTTACAATCTCGCTGTCCTTTATGACAATAAGCCGCCTTTCCGCCATCATCGGAAAGCTTTCCCAAGCGTCGTCGTACTCCGAAAACGGACGCATTCCGTTAAAGAACAGATGATTAAACTCCGGCATACCGCCGTCGGGAATAAGCTCCGTTATTTGCTTTATATACAGCTCCTTGAGATATTCCTCCTCGCCGTAGAATAAATATATCGGCTTTAAGCTGTTTTCCTTTATTTGCTTTTTTAACTCCGTGAGCGAATTGTCCTTTGCCAATTTGATTCTCCTTTTAGCCGCTTTTTCTACTTATATGTATACACCGATTTTATTTCCGATTTATCCGCCGTTATTTTTATATCCCCGTTTTCGTCGGTTCTTAGAATTGTGCTGTCCGCCAAACGTTCCAGCGTTTGACGGGCGGGATGCCCGTAAGCGTTATCGGCGCCGACGCTTATCACCGAGTATTCGGGATTTACCGCCTCGATAAATTCCTCTCGGCTTGAATACGCCGACCCGTGATGCGCGACCTTTAATATTTCCGCCTCGTCCACTCTTCCGCTTTTTAAAAAGTTATACTCGGAGAGCGTTGTCATATCACCCGTGAACATACAGTCATTCTCGCCGTTGGTCACCTTTACAAGAAGCGATTGGTCGTTTTCGTCATCGCTCAAAAGCGCGGTGCCGCTCGGCGCGAGTATGTCGATTGTAAGCCCCGAGTCAAAGGTCAGCCTTGTGTCCTCGCTGACGTAATGCAGAGTGCATCCGCGTTTTTCGGCGACCTCTTTAAGCTCGGCGAGGTACTCGTTGTCCTCGTCCGTTGAAGCGGGCAGATAAATATGCTCTACATTTAAATTCTCCGCCGCGGCGATAATTCCCTGAATATGGTCCTTATGGCAATGACTTATTATCGCGCAGGGGACATTTGAAACACCCTCGCTTTCGAGATACGGCAAATATATCGACTCCCCCGGATTATAATCCTTATTATACTCCGAGCCTCCGCCGCCGTCAATCAAAACCGTTTCGTTTTTGAACGGCATTTTTATAAACGCGCCGTCGCCCTGACCGACATTCACAAAATTTATTTCCATAGTATTTATCTTCGCCGCCGCGCCCGCGGCGGTAAGCGCGAAGAGAGTTACCGATATTGTAACAAACGCATACGCGGTAATATTTTCCTTTTTCAATCCGAATCTGTACGCGAAAATCAGCGCGAAATACGCTGCGGTAATCGTAAGACTCGGCGACGGCAGTATAATGTACGCGCACGGCAGTGCCGCTATTAAATACGGCAGCTTTATATACAGCCATAAAATGCAGCTCATTATTTGCGCGACAACGGGCGCGGCGCCGAAAATCGAGAGCATCGCAAAAAGCAGCGGTGAAACAACTATAACCGCGAGCGTCATAGGAATAAAAATCACCGCCGTAACAATCGTGTATATGCTTACTCCGTTAAAATAATACGCAAAAAGAGGAAGAAGCCCTATCGTGCATATTACGCCCGTTACAACGGTGCGGCGCGCCCAATCGCTTTTTATGCCCTTAAAGTAACGTGAAACCGGCTCGTAAAACTCGCTTATAAGAAGGGACGCGCCCACGCTTATGACAAATCCCGCGTCGTAAAGCAGCAGCGGATTTGCGACAGTTACCGCGACGACCGTGACGGCAAGCATATCCAAAAAGTAAACATATCCCTCCCTGCCGCGGAAAAACGTGATAAATGCCGTGAGCAAACAGCCCTTTATAAACACCGGATGCGAGCTTTCGCATACCGCGTATAAAACAAGCAGAATTATAACCGCCCAATCGCGGTGCTTTTTCTTAAGCACGCTCGAAAACAATCCGATAAAAAGCACTATAAGATATATATGAAGATACGCGGGATAGAAAAACCGCTTTGTTCCGGAGCGGCGCAAAACCGTGTCGAACTCATCCGAAATATAGCTTTTATCGCCCGTCAAAATCGCCTTGAGAATTGCGGCGTTGTCATTATTTGTATATTTATCGATAAGCTTGGATATACTGTCCTTGACGGAAAGCGTCAGGGAATATAAGGAATAATCCGTGATTTTTTCCTCGGACAAGCCTATTTTCATCGCGTAGCACTTAAAGAAAATACCCTTTGATTTATAATACAGCCGAGCGTCAAAGCCGGAGGAATTCATTTTTTCGGGAAGCTCCTGAATAAACCCCTCGGCGGTTATCGTGTCGCCGTAATTATATTTCTCGTCGGAGGACAACAAAAGCTTTTCTTCCGTTTCGCAAATCTCGCCGTCGCATTCGACGGAGCGCACGTCAACCACATAGCGCATAGTTTCACTGTCCGCGCCGTCGGGAAGCTCGCAAATTCTGCCGTGAATTGTGACATATTTGTCCGTGTACAAATTAAGCGTTTTAAGCTCGGAGCTTGCGTAATGCTGCGTAAGCACAATTCCGGCGCAGAACGCGCAAATATACAAAGCCTTCGGCACGCTGTCAATGTTTTTGCGCGCGAAAGCCGAAATCAAGACAATAATAATGTACAAAAACGCGAAAAAGACGGCAAACGCCGCGCTGAATTTAAAAGCGAGCGCAACGCCCGCGACATATAAAACAGCCAAAACCGCTAAATTTATCCTCATCAGCCGCTCCTTTTAACGATGATTTTACAACCTTGCGGTTGTGTATAAACAGTCGTTATACCCTTTTATTATATCAAAACCGCTGTTGAATTTCAATATACGAGAGAAGCGGGAAAGGTTTTGTAACACGTCTGTAACATTAACGAAACCTTATCGAAAAATAAGTTTTTAAAAAAACTTGAATTTTGTAAGTTTTACACAAGCGCGCGGACGATATTTTTACACAAAGCAACAATTATATATAAAAAAATCGGTAAATTTAGGCTGTTTTGTTGCAGAAATATTTCATTTGGATTTCAAAAAAATTAAAAAAAGCTTGACAAACCTGCGGATATGCGATATAATGTCCCTTGTAATCAAAATGAAATATTTTGGTAAACGAAATGCAACTATGAAATCCAAATGAAATATTTCATAGCGCTGATTTTTAGGAGGTAACATTTATGACGAACTTTAAACATTTGCTTACTGCGGTTACAGCAGTCGCAATGATAAGTTCACTTGCGGCCGTACAGGCATCGACAATAAGTTCGAATAACAAAGAAAAGAAGCTTAATAACACAAATCAAAATTCGCAGATAACAATCGCGGTTGCCGAAACGGGCACCGACGAGCAGGCGGTGGCAATTGCCGAAACGGTTTCGGCTCCCGCAGCGGATGACGAAAAGAGTTATTTTCAGCTCGGATATGTCGTTCTTTCAAGCGGCACGCTTGACGTTCACGAGCTTCCGTCAAACGAATCGACGGTAACCGGCAGCTTGAACGCTTGCGATCAGGTTGAAATAGTTGAAAATTCCGAGGGTTGGTACAAGGTTCATTGCGGCGACGTGTTGGGATATGTTCCGAACAGCTACATCACCGTAAACCGCGAGGAAGCCGATTACGCGGCTATGCAGTATGACAACTACAAGCTTGCCGTTATCGCGACACAAGGCGCGGTCAGAGTAAGAGAAACCCCGTCAACCGCGGGCAACATAAAAGAGGAGCTTGAGCCGGGCACAAGCGTCGTTCTTCTTTGGACGGAGGACAATTTTATAAGAGTAGCCTACGGCGAGGACTATACGGAGGGTTATATTATAGACCAAGCTCTTGAAATAACAGGCGAATGGATTGAAAAATCGACCGTAAGCGCAAAACAGCAGGAAGCCGCGGAAAGAGCGGCGGCGGAAAAGGCTGCGGCGGAGGCTGCGGCAGCTGCCGAAAAGCAGAAAGCGGCAAACGCTTCCTCGTCAAACACATCGTCATCCGGATTATCGACATCAAACTCAAACAGCGGTTCGCCGGCGGCATCGTCAAAGGGTCAGGCTATAGTGAATACCGCTATGCAGTATTTGGGTGTGCCCTATGTTTGGGGCGGAACATCCCCGTCGGGATTTGACTGCTCCGGTCTTGTTCAGTACGTTTGCAGCGCGAACGGAATAAGCATCGCGAGAGTCGCGGCGGACCAGAGAAACTGCGGAACATATGTAAGCCGTGAAAACTTACAGCCGGGAGATTTGGTATTCTTCAACAGCGGCAGCGGCATAAGCCACGTAGGAATTTATATAGGCAACGGAAATATGATTCACGCGCCGCAGACGGGCGACGTCGTGAAAATATCATCCATAAACACAAGCTACAGACTTTCGCAATACGCGGGAGCGGTGAGAGTTTATTAAACGATATTAAAAACCTGCTTCGGAGCGCGGATGCGCTTCAAAAAAAGATTCGGTTATAAAAAACCGAGTCTTTTTTTTACGCGTAAATCATAGCTTTTATATGGGGTGGTATCGATGAGTATTTTTACGGTGGTTTTTTCGTATATCGCGTCGATAATCGGCGCGGGGTTCGCTTCGGGGCAGGAGATAGTGAGCTTTTTTCTGCGGTACGGCAAAATGAGCATACTCGGTATCGCGCTCGCCGCGTTTATATTCGGGCTGTTCGAATACTGCGTTCTCGACGAATGCCGCGAGCATAAAATAACAAGGTATGACGATTATGCCGCGCGGGTTATGCCAAAGGCGCTCGCGGGGATTTCCAAGCGGCTTACCTTGATTTTTTCGGGCGTGTGTTTTTGCACGATGGCGGCGGGCGGCGGCGCTATGTTCTCACAACTTTTTGATATAAGCGCCGTTTGGGGCAATATTTTAATTTGCGCGCTGTCGCTTGTCTTTATTATTCCGAAAAATCAAACGGCTTTAAAATACAACGCTGTGTTCGGCGGCGTTATAATCGCGGGAATTATAAGCTGCTGCATATACATACTGTGTTTTCGCGAGCATCAGGCATTTTTAAATACGACCAAGCTCGCCGTGTCCTCCGTAAGCTATGCCGGATACAATCTTATCACTGCGGGACTGATTTTGGTTAAGCTCAGCCGATATATCAGCACCCGCTCCGAGGCAGCGGCAGCGGCTGTGTTCACATTTTTAATTATGCTTTTCGTTATGACTCTTATGTGGGCGATACTTGCCGTGTATTACGGCAAAATCAACCTCGGCGAGATTCCTATGCTCACTATGGCGAAGCGTCACAACAACGTGCTTCTCGCCGTTTATTCGGCGCTGCTGTTGGTATCGCTCCTCCCCACGGCCATCGCGGCGGGAGTGGGGGTTACGGAATTTATCGACAGGAAATATTCCGTGCCGGTGCTTGCGGCGTGCGCGTTTGCTTTCGGCTCGTCGGGCTTTGCCAATCTTATTAACACCGCGTATAGAATTTGCGGATATTTCGGCATAATTTTTTCCGTTTATATAATAGCAAAAAAATTAAAAAGCGGCAAAAAAAAGAGAATATCGGAGAATACAAAAGAAAATGGTTAAAAATATTTAAAAAACAGCCGATATTTTCGTTTGCAAAACAATCGGCGCAATGGTATTATATACGAGTGTCCGTAAGACACGCGGATATGACGGGATGTAGCGCAGCTTGGTAGCGCATCTGGTTTGGGACCAGAGGGCCGCAGGTTCAAATCCTGTCATCCCGACCAAACCAATGTCCGAAAAAGAGTAGATATTCTTAATTTAACAGAGGTCATTGTTATGGCTGATTTGAACCCTTGCTTCGCAAGCCCTCAGCGGTTTGACTGCGTCAAACACTAATCTTCGGGTAACGGTCAAATCCTGTCATCCCGACCAAATCGGATTATTCCCGGTATATGTGGGAGTTTAGCTCAGCTGGGAGAGCGTCTGCCTTACAAGCAGGATGTCACAGGTTCGAGCCCTGTAACTCCCACCAATATAATTTCGCAAGAAATTATTAAATTTCATACAAACGCTGGTGTAGCTCAATTGGTAGAGCAGCTGATTTGTAATCAGCAGGTCGCGGGTTCGAGTCCCATCACCAGCTCCACAGCGGGACAAGTCCTGCTATGGGAGAGTTCCAGAGCGGCCAAATGGGGCAGACTGTAAATCTGTTGTCTTCGACTTCGATGGTTCGAATCCATCCTCTCCCACCAACTTAAAAACCACGTGTAATCACGTGGTTTTTTATATGAAAGGATGGATACGAACCTTCGTGATTGCGCTGCAATCACTCACCCTCACCGGTTTGACTGCGTCAAACTCTAATGTTCGGGAAGCGGTCAAATCCATCCTCTCCCACCAACTTTAAAAACCACGTGTAATCACGTGGTTTTTTATATGAAAGGATGGATACGAACCTTCGTGATTGCGCCGCAATCACTCACCCCAAAATTCCCAAATGCTCGAGCAGGATTTTTATTCCCATCAAAATCAGCACAATTCCGCCTACAAGCTCGGCAACGGAACGGTATTTCGCGCCGAATACGTTTCCTATTTTCACTCCGGCGGCGGACAAAATAAATGTAACCGCGCCTATAAACGCAACCGCAGGGGCTATGCTTACGTCCAAAAACGCGAATGTAATTCCGACCGCGAGCGCGTCGATGCTTGTAGCAATCGAGAGCGGCAGCATTGCTTTAAACGAGAAATCCGCGTCCAGCTCGTCCGCCGCGCCGCGCGCTTCCCTTATCATATTCGCGCCTATCAACGCCAAAAGCACAAACGCTATCCAATGGTCGACGGACGTGATAAGCGATTGAAACCTAATTCCGAGCAAATAGCCCAAAAGCGGCATCAGCGCCTGAAAACCGCCGAAATAAAGACCGGTTATAATCAAATGCTTTTTTTGCAGCTTTCCGACCGACAGCCCCTTGCATATTGAAAC
>JAJPXA010000244.1:14210-14461 GCA_021205715.1 Bacillota bacterium | reverse complement strand
ATACCTATATGTTTAGTGTGTTATTAAGATACCACAGCTGCTTAATTTTGTCAATAGTTTTTTAAAATTTTTTCGCAAAATAAAAAAATCCGCCGCAATACTCCGCGGCGGATCATTCGCTTACGTTTACTCCTCGGGCGGCGGGGCATTCCCGCGCTTTTTCGCGATGCGCGCTTCCGCGTCCTCGGCTATCAGCTTATATATGACCGCAAGCACGGGTATAAAGAAAATCATACCCGAGATACCGAAAA
>JAJPXA010000244.1:0-14200 GCA_021205715.1 Bacillota bacterium | reverse complement strand
GATATATGAATTGATTTTCGCAAAACTGCACCGCCAAATACACAATCACAGCCACCAGCGCGCGAACGGGGTTTGTTATAAATATCAGCGCCGCCGCAACCGCGCAGGAAAGAAAGCTGCCGACATACGGTATAAACGACATAACAGCCGTTAAAACTCCGACAAGTCCGGCATACGGCAGACGAAACACCGAAAACGCCAAAAACATCAAAACACCGAGTATAACCGCCTCGACGCATTGACCGCAGAAGAAATTCGAATATGTGGCGCTTGTCAGGCGCGCCACTTTATAAAGCGGGCGCGAAATCTTTTCCGGAAGATACGCCTCGCTAAGCTTTGCGAACTGCGAGCAAAGCTTTTCCTTACACATCAGCAGATAAAAAGCGATAACAACCGCGACAACCGCGTCTTTTGCAATGCTCGCTGTGGAGCTGATGGTCGAAATCAGGGTGGATGTAACTCCCGTGAAGCTGTTTTTGATTATGTCCGCGACATTCAAATTTTGAAGCTTCGAAAGCGCGTCGGTTATCCATTGCGAGTCGATGCCGTATTCCTTTAACAGCTCCATCCATACCGGTATTTGACCGCGCACCGCGGATACCGCAAGCGACACCGACTCAACAAGCTGCGGAATTAAAACAACCGCCACCAACGCAATGACCGCCAATATGCAAAGCACCGTCGCGCAGACGCTCATAGCCGTCACCGTGCCGCTTTTCGGTTTTTTGCCGAATTTCAGAAATATTTTATTGAATTGATTTGAAAATTTCGTTACCGGAACGTTTAAAATAAACGCGATTACCGCGCCGATAATGACCGCCCGAAAAATTTTCAGAATTTCAAACGCGGCGGATATAATAACATTCAGATTGTTAAGCGCGGCGAAAAGCGCGACGCCGAACGCCACCGCCCAAAGCGTGTGTTTAAACCGTTTGTTCATAGCCTTGCCGCTCCTTTCGCCCGATATAATTTTGGGGAATGTTGGGATGAATGCCCGCATAAACCCGCGGCTTATCCCGCGTAATCGTTAATATCAATTTTAACACACACCTTATCTGTTGTCAAACATAATCGGCGGGAATATATTCTTAAAAATTCATATATTATTATAATAATATTATTTACATCGGCGCCAATATATTTCGGAGGGGATTTTGATGGTTAAAGCATACGACAGGCGCGCGGCTGTGGAGTACGCGCGCGAATGGGCGTTTTCGAGAAATCCGCGGTTTTATGATTTTTCGGAGCTTGGGGGCGACTGCACGAATTTCGCGTCGCAGTGCATTTACGCGGGCAGCGGCGTTATGAATTACACTCCGACCTTCGGATGGTATTACATTTCAATTAACGACCGCGCGCCCGCGTGGACGGGGGTAAACGAGCTTTTCCGATTTTTGACCTCAAACGAGGGCGCGGGACCGTTCGGCGCGCAAACGGAGCTTGGCAATATAGAAAACGGCGATATAGTCCAAATTCGTTTTGAGGGCAAATCCTATTTTGCCCACTCGCCGGTGGTCGTAAGCCGCGGATTGGGGACGCCCTCAACCGTGCTTGTCGCGGCGCACAGCAACGATTCGGATAACAGACCGCTTAACACCTATAATTACGCCGAATTAAGACCCGTGCATATACTCGGTGTTCGTCAATAAAATTTTAAACAAAAAACACTGTTAATTATATGGAAAAGCAACTAAAAAACATTTGAAAAATCACGGATTATATGATATAATTCTATATTATTGGTATGGGATTCATATAAATCTGATTATGAGGGAAGAGAGGTTTTGAGATTTATGAATTATAGGAAAATATTAAAAAAGGCGGGAGCGTACGCACTTACTGTCGCATTGCTTGCAACGTCGGCAGTCGCAGTGCCGAGCGTTACGGCGGTGGCGTTCGCATATCCTAGCGAAAGAAAGATGGAGAATCTTGACCGCGGCGTTGTGGCTATGAAGGTTACAAGCGGTACGTACATAAGCTGGAGAAGACTCGGTACGGAGCCGGAGGATACGGTGTTCACGCTATACAGAAATAAGGAAAAGATAGCGGAGGGAGCTATCACAAACTATTCCGACCCCGACGGCAGACTCGGCGATTATTATACGGTTGTATGCAACGGAACAATGTCCGAACCGACACAGGTATTGGAGGATAACTATATAGAAATTCCGATGGCTGAAACTCCCGAAAGCGATACGATGATTACCGACAGAAACGGTATTTATTACGGCGCGTATACGCCGGGCGACGGCACTTATGCCGACCTCGACGGCGACGGACAATATGAGATTATCGTGCTTTGGTGTCCTCCGGACGCAAAGGACGCGGCATCGACCGGTCAGACCGGCAAGGTGTTTGTTGACGCGTACAAGCTCGACGGCACGTTTATGTGGCGTATAGATATGGGTTACAACATCCGCGCGGGCGCGCACGACACAATGCTTATGTGCGCGGACTTCGACGGCGACGGCGCGGCTGAAATGATTTTGAGAACAGCGGACGGAACGACCGACGCCGAGGGCAATGTAATCGGCGACGCGTCAAAGGGCGCGACCTACGAGGATTCGTGGGCGGCGTTAAACGCGGGTAAAAACCTTCAGGGCCCGCTTTACGTAACCTGCTTCGACGGTGAAACCGGCGTGGCGCTCGACACAATCGACTATTATCCGAACAACACGATAAATTCATTGGAAACCTGCTACTCGTTCGGCGACGACTTCGGTAACCGATGCGAAAGATACAACTCAACCATCGCGTACCTTGACGGCAATCTTCCGTCGGTTGTAATGGGAAGAGGCTATTACTTCGGTAAAAACGGCAGACAAAGACAGGCTGCCGCGGCATATGACTTCAGAAACGGCAAGCTGAGCTTGAGATGGTGCTTCGACACCGAAACCGGCTATGACGGATATAAGAGCGGCAACGAGAATTATGTAGGACAAGGTAACCACCAGCTTGAAGCGGCGGACGTTGACGGCGACGGCAAGGACGAGGTTACGACAGGTCCGCTTTGGTATGACGACGACGGCACAGTTTTGTGGTCATCACAGCTTGAACACGGCGACGTTGTTCACGTAGGCGACTTTGACCCGACAATAGACGGACTTGAAGTTATGACGGCTAAAGAGGACTACAGCGCAGGCGATGAGCATTTCCAGTATTCCAATCCCGTACTTACGGCTATGGGTATTCAGGACGCTTTGGGCGCGGATAATGAGGTCGGTGAACAGGTTTGGGGTATTCTTCTTCAAAGCGCTTCCGACGGTCATATGATTCAGGTTGTAAACGGCACTAAGGACACGGGCCGCGGTATGATAGGCAATATCGGCTACGGTGACAGCTACTATGTAATGTGGGGCGCTGCAAGCACAGGCTACCACGACAATGAAGGCAACAAGCTCAGCGATCTCGGGCTTTCGATGAACGGAAGAATTTACTGGGACGGCGATTTGCAGGATGAGCTTCAAGACCATATGGACGAAGGTCAGGAAATAGTAATTTCAAAATGGAACGACAACACAAAGAGCGTTGAAAACTTATTCGTTCCCGAGGGTACACATTCAATCAACTCGACAAAGGGTAACCACAACGGTCAGGGCGATATAATCGGCGACTGGAGAGAGGAATTTGTAAGCTATGTAATTACGGAGTCCTCAACATCAACATCGGAAATCGAGGTTCCCGCAAACTGGGATAAGACAATTACCGCAGAGGTTGAAAGACCGGTTTACAGCTACGCTTTGAGAGTGTACACAACAAACATCCCGACAGAGTATAACTTCTATACGCTGGCGCACGACGATGTATACAGAAACACATCCGCTACATACAACAACTGCTACAATCAGCCGCCTCACATCAGCTGGTATATGAATGACCACATTGACGGCTCAACATATACAACGCAGCCCGAGTCACACGCGGTGCTTGTATCGAATAAGTACACGGCAAAGACATTTGACGAGAGCCTGCTTCCCGAAGCGGGTGAGTATATTGCCTCCGACAATGATACAACGGATGACGGTACGTCCGACGTTGTTGACACAACTCCGGCGGAACCCGGTGATTTCACCGATACGTTAAACTATTGGGCGAGAAGCACCATTAAAGAAATGGCGGTTGCCGGCATAATCGACGGAATGGGCGACGGAACATTCAATCCGGACGGCTCGGTAACAAAGTGTCAGTTCATAAAGCTTGTTGTAACGGCGATGGGACTCCCCGTAAGCGGCAGCTATTCATCTCATTGGGCGGAGCCTTATGTAAATGTTGCAAATTCGGCTAATATATTGAGCAAGAACATTGATGTTTCAAATCTCGACGCGGCAATGTCGCGCGAGGAAATGGCATCGCTTATAGCGAGAGCGGCTGAATATAAAGGCTTAAGCACAAGCAGCTCAAGCAAGACATTCACGGACAGCGACTCGATTTCATCGTGGGCTGCAAGCGATGTCGCGACAGCGACAAGCGCGGGCATTATAAACGGCTACGATGACGGCTCGTTCAGACCCGCAAGCGCGGCAACACGCGCGGAAGCGGCAACGATGCTTTCGAGATTTTATAACGCAATGCAGTAATTAAGTTAAATAGAAGAAATCGCAAACGGCAGCGCAACCCCCTTATGCGCCGCCGACGCGGTTTCTTTTTTTTCGCCGGTATTTTTTACAGGCACCGCCGCTAAAGCCGCGGCGGGCGATTTCGGTATTATTATAAAAAACGGCGCAGCGCCGTTTTTACTGCCGGCAATACGCCGCAAAAAAACAGAGCATCCTCGGATGCTCTGTTTTTTATTTATGATTTACAGCTGTATAATCTGCGTGTCAAACGCGTTGAGCGTTACGGTTTTATCACCGCATTCCGTCTTAACGGTTGTTGTCTGCTCGGTGTCGGCGTTGTTTATAACAACAAGCTGTTTGCCGTCAGGATAGTAGCAGCACTCCGTATTCACGTTATCGGTGAGATAGTTTTGATTAATATCCTCACCCGCCGCGGTTAAAATAAGGTTTAACAGCGTGCGGTTATTAACCTCACCGTGAGTGAACGATGAAAGGTATACGCCGCAGCCCTTGCCGAACGCGTGAGTTGTGATTATCGGCGTGCTTCCCGCCGCCATAAGCACCTTTGTGTCCGCGTCGGTAACATATATGCTTTCCTTTGCCGCGATTGTTGTGCCGTCGCATACCGCGTCGGAATCCTCAACGTCGAACGAGAATTTACCGTGGCAAAGACGAGAGCCTGTGTCCTCATTCACGCCCAAAACGTGCGACATACGGAACAAATCGTCATATCCGCACGTTGCCGACGGCTCGTTCACACCTATAAACGCGCCGCCTTCAGCGACCCATTTTGTAAGCGTTTCAACGACCTTCGGGCATTTCCACTTGTCGCCGCCCGACCACGCGCTTCCTTCGAAGCCCGCGTTTATAACAACGTCGTAATTATCAAGTCCCTTTTCCGTCAAATCCTCAAAGCTGATGAAATCGACGTCAAGCGGCATACCCGAAAGCGCCTCGATAACGTTTATCAAATCAAGCTCGGGATGCTCGTGATAGTGTCCGCCGCACGTCCAGGAACGAAGCTTGCCCCAGAAGGTCAGAACCGCCACTCTCGGCTTCAACACATAAGGCTTTCCCGCCTTATGAAATTCGCGTATCTCACGGAACTCGTCCGAAATCTTTTCTATATAATCCTGGAAATCCGGGAACGGAATGGTAAGCGAAAGATAACCGCCCAAGCCGATTCTGTCAATCGGCGCTCTCAGGAGCGCGCGTCTTACGTTTTTCCAATAACCCTTCGCCTCAAGCGTGGGATTGCCGCCCTCGGCAAATGTCGGCGCGCCGCCCAAGCCTACGGGGAACAGGTATGGATGAAGGCGTATCTCGTGCGTTTCAACCGCGTCAACGCCCGCGCAAAGTCTTGTTTCAAAGCCGTTAAACACACACTTTATAAGTCCGTCGAAGCCGAAGTCCTTAAAGCGCTCGCCCCACGGCTCAACGCCTACCCACGAATCGTCATAGAACACATACGCCTTTTTGCCGTAGCCGTGAACAAGGTCCACAAGCTGCTTGCCGAAATCAACAACAAAGTCGTTTATGAATTTCATCCAATCGAGCTTCTTGCTGTCGCAGGTCATATGCGACGCGTGAAGATGACCCTTGTTTACGAAATCCTCGGATGTTATCGCGTAGCCGAATTTCTGCTCAAATTCCTTAAGCGCAAGCGGCGATACCGTGAAATCATACGATGCCCAGTCGGAGAACAAATCCCTGTTTCGCTCGTTTGAACCCCAAATCCATACGAAGTTGTAGAACATCGACGTGAATCTTACGACCGTTGTCGCGGGATGCGTTTCGCACCAATTTTTAAGCCAATCGAGCATAAACGCCTGCGTTTCGGGGTGGCGCGGGTCGATTTGCAAAAGATGCTCCTTGTCCCAGTTGTTTGTCGTGTGATTGTACATCGAGATTTCTTCCCAAATTCTGTACGCGAGGAAGTTTACGGTATATTTGTGCCACGGCGTGATATTTGTAATCGTTACCTTGCCGTCGGCATATGTAAAGTCCTTTATTTCCTCGTTTGTCGTTCTGTCGAACACCTGCCAATACGCGATTGACTCCTCGCTGTCGTTCATTTTGAACTGCTCGTCGAAGAAGTCCTTCATAAGGTCTATCGTAAGAGTCGTACCCTCAGCCGTTATCGGGCTTGTCATCAAGAACGTCTGCTGAAGCTTGTCCGGATGCTGCTTAGCCCACTCGTTATGGTCGCGAATGATGCAGATGGTCGAGTATATTCCGTAGCCCGCGTTTATTATCTCCGGCGACAGCTCCGTGCCGTCCGAATCCCTTATCACGTCCGCGCCCCACTTCTTCGCCATTTGAAGCGTAAGCTCCTCATATCCGCTCTCGCCCGGAAGGGTGAATCCGCCTGTTGTTTTTCCCATTTATCTCTCTCCTTTTCATAAAACTTGAGGCGCAAGCCTCCGATTTGCCGTTGTCTATACGGCGCCATATTAGAATTATAACGCATACTTGTGCCCGTGTAAAGTGAAAAAGTTTAAAAATTACATAAAAATACAGTGGAAAATTTACAGCTGCCGCGCGCAAAACGGCATAAAAAATCGAATAAGTATCAACCGCCGCAAAAACCGTAGATTTTATTGCGAATCCATCGAAAATCACGGATTTAATAAAATTTTGTCGAAAAGTTTTTTTCGTTTACTGTCCGTTTTTGACAAATTTCGCGCGGCAACGGTGGTATAATCTTTGCGTTAAGGCATAATAATTATATTTAGGCGGTGATTTTATGGCAAATCCTCATATCGCGCGCGGCGCGGCGGCTCGAATACGCACACCCATTATTAAGGATATAGCGGTGTCCGCTATTTTATTCCTTGTTTCACGGGCGGGCGTGTTGGATATGTTTCCGTTCGGCGTTGCGTTTTTTGCCGCTTGCTTTGATATAAACGTCGCGTATCTCGGAGTGGCGGTGATTTTCACATCGCTTATCATAAGCGGAGCGGGAATCGCGACGGTTAAGTACATAATAGCGGCGCTGCTTTTTTGGCTGTTTGACAAGCTGCGTCCCGACAGCGCGAAAACCGTTCCGATCGAGGCAACCGCCTGCGGCGTTTCGGTGTGTGTCGGCGGTATGTTCGCGCTTATCGCCGATTTCGGCGATATTTACGACATCCTTATGCTCGTTACCGAGGGCATAATTTCGGCGATGATGTTTTTGGTGTTCTCAAAGGCATACCGCCTTATACAAACGCGAAAAAATCGAACGCAGGCGGCAAAGGATGAAATTGTAAGCGTCGCGATAAGCGCGGGCGTTATTATTACCGGATTTTCGGGCATTGTGTTTCCTCTCGGCATTAAGCTCACCTCCGCCGCCGCGGTATACGCGGTGCTTACAATAGCGTATCACTCCACGCTCTCCGCCGCCGGAAGCGGCGGATTGTGCATAGGATTTATGACCTCAATGGTATCGTCGGACGCGTTTGTATCGATGGGACTTATGGGACTGTGCGGCTTATTTTCAAATTTGCTCAAATCCTTCGGAAAAATAGGCGCGGCGGTGGGTATGATAGGCGGCTTGGCAGCCGCGATGCTTTACGCGCCGGGCAGCGCGCTGCCGATAACCCTGCTTGAAGCCGGCATCGGCGCGTTGCTTTTCGTTTTAACTCCGAAGAAGCTGCATAATTTTATACAGGCGTTTTTCTCAAGCACGCTCACAATCGAAAACGTCAGCCTTGAAACGCGCGTTAAGGACTATCTCGCCTCGCGGCTCGGACAGCTTTCATCGGCGTTTACCGCTTTAAACGCGTGTTTTTCCGATGCGTCGGAGAAGCGCTTGAAAATGTACAGCAAGGAGATAGGCGCTATGTTCGACGAGGTGTCCGAGCGAGTCTGCGCAAGCTGCCCGAAAGCGAACAAATGCTGGCAGTCGGAGTTCTCCTCCACCTACCGTATGGTTATGGGACTTCTCAACAAAATTGAAAAGGAGGGTGTCCTCACCGCCGCGCCGCAGGAGTTTAAATTAAAATGCAGCCGCTCCGATACATTTATCGCGGAATTTAATCACGTTTACGAGATATACAAGAACGATATGCTCCGCACCGGCGAGGCTATTACGAACCGCGACTTAATATCGTCGCAATACAAGGAAATTTCCTCCGTTATCGACGGCATTTCAACCGAGATTGAGGACGGGTTTGTGTTCCGCGAGGATTTTGAAGAGGCGGCGATGAACGAAACGGACAAATACGGCATTAATTTGTTTGAGATAAGCGTTGTCGAAACCACGCAGGGTCAGCTTGAAATATTCGCGGGATTGGGTATGGGAAGCGATTTGCGCCGCGCCGAGGCGGTGTTTACCGAGATTACGGGAACGCCCATAGGCTACAGCGGCACCGAAAAAAACGGCATAATGCGCTTTGTTTCAAAGGCGAAATACGAGATTGATTTTGCCGTCAAGCAGCAATGCAAGGACTACAGCCGCGCCTGCGGCGACAGTGTGTCCGTGTTTAAAAGCGACGATTACAGAATGTATTTTTTGCTTTCGGACGGTATGGGAAGCGGCAAACGCGCGTCGGAAGAAAGCAGGCTGACGCTAAAGCTCCTGACCGAATTTTTAAAGTCGGGCTTCGGTGTCAGAAATTCAATAGAAATGATAAATTCGTCGCTTTGCCTAAAGCTTACCGATGAGTGTTTCGCCACAATCGACCTGCTTTCCGTAGACCTTATGACGGGATTTTCGGAATTTTATAAGGTCGGCGCGGCGCAGAGCTTTGTGTACACGGCGGACGGTGTGGATACGGTATTTTCCGCGTCAATTCCCGCGGGTATGCTGAAAACCGTCAAGGTTCAGGAACAAACGAAGCGTCTTGTCGACGGCGACACAATTTTGATGATTTCCGACGGCGTAAGCGAGGCGGGATTCACTACCGTAAGAACCGAATGGATAAAAAAGGAGATAACGGGACTTTATGACAATATGGAGGATATGGCTGAAAATATCATCAACACCGCAATCCGCAAAAGCCGCGACACGGTTGTCGACGATATGAGCGTTATCGCGATACGCCTGAATGAAACGTGATTTGAAAATATTTACAGTATTTTATTAACCCCCGCGCGCGATACTATCATTGACGAAAGGCGTCAATAAAATCACGGAGGTATCATAAAATGAGCGAATGCGGATGCGAAAAGAACACAAGCATAAAATGCACGGTCGACCAGTGCAGATATCACTGCCCGACGGCGGACTATTGCTCGCTGAAGGAAATCCAAGTCGGCTGTCACGAGCCTAACCCGACAGTATCGGAATGTACCGATTGCTGCTCGTTTCAGCTCAAGTCATAACACGCAAAAACCGCCGCGCTTAAAATCAGCGCGGCGGTTTTTTTATTATCTGAAATTATCGCCCTGAAAAACGTTTCTTCTTTGCATTTCCTTGTCAATCGCGTTTAAAACCTCAAATTTTTTAAGGCTCCACATAGGTCCTATGAGTGTGTCGCGTCCCCCGTCGCCGGTAAGCCGCTGTATTACGGTTTCCGGCTTGAAGCGCGTAAGCTGTTCGACTATAATGTCGACATACTCGTCGCGCTCGAGAAGCCGAAATTCACCTGCGGCGTACTGCTCCGCAAGGCGGGTGCCTTTTAATACGTGCAGCAAATGCAGTTTTACGCAATGCGGCTCAAGCCGTGCGACCGCCTCCGCGCTTTCAAGCATCATTTCCTTTGTTTCCCCGGGCAGACCGTCTATCAAATGCACGCAGATGTTTATGCCGCGCTTTTTCAGCTTTTCATAGCCTTCTGAAAATTCCGCGTAGGTATGACAGCGGTTTATCCGCTCGCCCGTGGCGTCAAATATCGTTTGCAGACCCAGCTCCACTATCAAATATGTCCGCTCGTTAAGCTCGCTCAGATAATCGAGAACGTCGTCCGGCAGACAGTCCGCTCTCGTCGCGATACTTATTCCGACAACCTTGTCACGGCTTAAAACGCCCTCGAATCGCCCGCGCAGCACCTCAACCGGCGCGTAGGTGTTCGTATGCGCCTGAAAATAGGCGATATACAGCCCGTTATGCCACTTTTCGCGCATTTTTTCGCATATTTCATCAAATTGCCGGTTGATGCTCTCGGCGGGGTCGCCCGCAAAATCGCCGCTTCCGGACGACGAGCAGTAGGTACAGCCGCCGTAGCCGCGCGTCCCGTCTATATTCGGGCAGGTAAACCCCGCGTTAAGGGCGATTTTCATAACCTTTTCGCCGAATTTGCGGCGCAGGTGATAATTCCACGTATGGTAGCGCTTGTTGTCGTCCGAATAAATAAATCCGCTTTTCATTTTATTTTCGCTCCAAAATTTTTCATTGTTTAAAAATTATAAATATTTGTTTAAGATTCATTTAATATTTGCGTTGTATACTAACATCATAGCAAGGAGGTCACAGACCTTGCTGCAATTACTCTCCCCCTCTGTGATTTACTCATAAGAACAGTATGAAAGAGCTGCCGCCGTTTTCCGATAAACTTTCGGCGGCGCTCCAAAATACAACCCATCCCTCAAAAATTACGGACAAAACATAATGTTTTGCCCGTTTTTTACTGATATTTATTCTCTTATTTGACCGTTGCCGTATACTATATATTTAATCGACGTGAGCGCCTCAAGCCCCATAGGGCCGCGCGCGTGCATTTTTTGTGTGGAAATGCCTATTTCCGCGCCGAAGCCGAACTCGAAGCCGTCGGTAAAGCGCGTGGACGCATTTACATACACCGCCGCCGCGTCGACCTCGTTTAAGAATTTTTGCGCGCGGCTGTAATCCTCGGTTACTATCGTTTCGGAATGCTTGGTATTGTATTTGTTTATATGCGCTATCGCTTCGTCTATGCCGTCAACGATTTTTACGGCTATGATATAGTCGTTATATTCGGTGTAATAGTCCTCGTCCGTCACAGGCTTGGTTTCGCCGTCCCAGAGCGCGCGGCTTTCCTCGTCCGCGCATATCTCGACGCCGTTATCGGAGAGCGCCTTAAATATCCTCGGAACAAATTCGCCCGCGATTTCGCGGTCGATAAGCAGCGTTTCTATCGCGTTGCATACCGACGGGCGCTGAACCTTCGCGTTAATAACCAGCTTTTCCGCCATATCCGCGTCGCATTTACCGTCGACGTACATATGGCAGTTGCCCGCCGCCGTTTCCACGACCGGCACGGTCGCGTTTTCGACAACCGAGCGTATAAGCCCTTTGCCGCCGCGCGGGATGAGCAGGTCTATATAGCCGTTCATTTTCATAAGCTGTACCGATGTTTCGCGCGAGGTGTCCTCGATAATGTTTATCGCACCCTCGGGGATGCCCTCGGAGTATGCCGCGTCCTGCATAATTTTTGCAATCGCCTTATTTGAGTTTATCGCGTCGGAGCCGCCGCGCAAAATACACGCGTTCGATGTTTTAAGACACAGCGCCGCCGCGTCTGCGGTGACGTTCGGGCGCGCCTCGTAAATTATCGATATAACGCCCATCGGCACGCGTTTTTGACCTATTTCCAAACCGTTCGGTCTGCGCCACATTTTTATAACCTCGCCTATCGGGTCGGCAAGCGCCTTTACCTGGCGCACACCCTCGGCTATACCCTCAATTCGCTCGCGGCTTAACGACAGCCTGTCAATCATCGCCTTTTTTGTGCCGTTGTTTTTCGCGTTCTCTATGTCCGCCGCGTTTGCCGCCAAAATTTCATCCGCGCGCTCGACAAGCGCCGCGGCGATTGCCTCAAGAGCGTTGTTTTTAACCGTGGTCGAAACCGACGCGAGCTTAAAGCTCGCATCCCGCGCGAGAGTTCCCTTTTTGATAAGTTCGTCCGTAAATTCCATTTGCATTTCCTTTCCGTTTACTTTGCCGTAAACAATGTTCCGTCAACCTTGCCTTCCAATATATCATACAGCGCGTCTATGTTGTCGCCGTTTGCGATTACCATATTTATGCCGCTTTCGGTCGCAATTTCCGCCGCGTTTAATTTTGTTACCATACCGCCCGTGCCCTGCTTTGTAGCCGAATCGGACGCCATATATTTTATCGGCGTAATATCATCGACAACCCTCAAAAGCTTCGCGTTCGGATTTTTATGCGGGTCATCGTCGTAAAGACCGTCTATATCCGAAAACAGAACAAGCAAATCCGCATTTATGAGTTTTGCGACCTCGGCGCTCAGCGTGTCGTTATCGCCTATTTCAATTTCGTCAAACGATACGGTGTCGTTTTCATTCACTATCGGAATGATGTTCATTTCAAGCAGGCGGTTAAAGGTATTTTTCATATTTTCCTCGCGCTTTTCTATTGATATGTCGTCGCCCGTTACCAAAATCTGCGCGACTGTTCGGTTATAATTACCGAACAGTCTGTCGTACATCATCATAAGCTCACATTGTCCGACCGCCGCTATCGCCTGATTTGTGACGGTGTCCTTTGGGCGCTCGGGAAGTCCGAGCTTTCCCACCGCCACGCCTATTGCACCGGACGATACAAGGACGATTTCTCTGCCTTGATTCGCAAGGTCGCAAAGAGTCATCGCGAGCTTATCTATTCGCCGTAAATTGAGTCTGCCGCTCGGATATGTAAGCGTCGATGTTCCGACCTTTACCACCACTCGCTTGGACTCCGTAAGTTTTTTCATAGTCTGTGCCGTTCCTTTCTTCGGTATGAATTTGCATTATATATTTTATTCGCTTCTTATTTCCGTCCACAGCTCGGACATTATTTCGTCGCCGCCGTTGGTAAGGGCTTTAAACGCTTCTGTTTTCTCATTCAAAAATTCCGATGCCGGATATGAGATGCCGTCGTTTATAACCTCGGCGTCAAGCGCGGCGTATACCTCGGAATTGGGCGTCGAATATCCGACCGCGTCGGTATTGGCAAGTCCGACCTGCTTTTCAAGCAGGAAGTTTATAAACATCTCCGCCGCCTGCTTGTTTGCTGCGCCTTTGGGTATGCAAACGCTGTCGACAAACATATTTGTGCCCGATTCGGGAACGCAAAAATCCAAGAAATCGTAATCCGCCAAAAGCGTTACCGCGTCGCCCGCGTAATACGGCGCGAGCGCCGCCTCCTCGGCTCCCATTTTATCAAATATTTCATCCATAACATACGCCTGAACGAGCGGCTTCTGCTCCTTTAACAGCTCCGCCGCCGCGGTAAGCTCCGCCTCGTCCTCGGTGTTTAACGAATAGCCCAGCATATTCTCGGCTATCGCGAACGCGTCGCGCGGATTGTCGAACATCAAAATACTGTCCGCGTACTTTTCATCCCATAAAATTTCCCAGCCGAAATCCTCGTCGTCAACAAGATTTGTATTGTAAATTATACCGACCGTTCCCCAAAAATACGGAACGCTGTACTCTTTTTCGGGGTCAAATTCAAGATTTTTGTAATCATCCATTATATACTCGTAATTCGGGATATTCGAAAAATCGAGTTTTTCGAGCATATCCTCGTTTTTCATCTTTGAAATCATATAATCGGACGGAATTATTATATCGTAATCCGCCGCGCCGGCTTTCATCTTCGCGTACAACTCCTCATTTGTCGCGTAGGTAACGTAGTTGGTTTTTATACCGGTCAGTTTTTCAAATTCGGCTATAACGTCCATTGACCCGTCCGTGCCGTCGTATATGTACTCGCCCAATTTAGCCACGTTGAGATT
>JAJPXA010000063.1:13919-15146 GCA_021205715.1 Bacillota bacterium | reverse complement strand
TGCCGTTTCGGGGTGTTCGGCTGTGACTGTGTACGAGCCGATAGAGTACCAATCCTATTACGAGTTGTCGCCGCAGGCGATAAATTGGGGTTTTGTCAAGAACAAAAACGCCGCGCCCGACATTTCCGCGGATGATGCCGCGCTGCTCGAGGCATACGACGGTTATTACATAGACGAAACCAAGCCGAAAGCGATATATTTAACCTTTGACGAGGGTTATGAAAACGGATATACCTCAAAAATCCTTGATATACTTCAAGCGCAGAACGTAAAAGCGGCATTTTTCGTGACCGGACCGTACCTCGAGTCGCAGGGCGATTTGATAAGACGTATGCTTGACGAGGGTCACATCGTCGGAAACCACACGGTAAACCATATCAATATGGCGCAGGCGGACGCGGAAACCGTAAAGGCGGAGCTTGACGGACTGAGCCAAAAATGTGAGGAGCTTTACGGCGTCGGTATGAAATACGTCCGCCCGCCGGAGGGCACATTCAGCGAGCGCTCGCTTGCCGTATGCCGCGATATGGGCTATAAAACGGTGCTTTGGAGCTTCGCGTACAAGGACTGGGACGTGAACGCGCAGCAGGGCGGCGAATACGCCGTAAATCAGATAACTCCCTATTTCCACGACGGCGAAATTATGCTTTTGCACGCCGTGTCATCGGATAACGCGGCGGCGTTGGAGGAGGTCATACGGCTCGCGAGGGAGCGGGGCTATGAATTTCGCTCGCTCGACGAGCTGTAAAAACGCTTTTTATACGCGCGCTCATATTTTTAATATGCTCCGAACAGGTCGAAACAACTATGGAAATATTACGAATAAATTCAAGTTTAAAGGGAGATTTTTGTGAGATTTTTTTCAAAAAATTTCCCTTTCGCGTTTGTTTGAAAAAAATTTTAAAAAAAGCGCAATTATGCCTTTATTTTTTTCGGCTTTGGGTGTATAATACCTATAACAGTAATCCGAGGGATTACAAAATCCAAAAGGACAGAGGAGATAAAAAATGGACATAAGCTTTGACTTCGGCAGTAAGCCCGCCGCCGAGGGATATATAAAGGTTACCGGAAAAACCATATATAACGAGGAGCTCGGATACGGTCTTTCAAAAAAGGCGCAGGCGGTTTTAAGAAGCAGCGGCGAAAAGGACGTGATGCGCGATTTCCTCATTATGCACGACAACACGTTCAGAGTGAAAATGCCGAACGGCTTTTATAAAATACGTA
>JAJPXA010000063.1:0-13909 GCA_021205715.1 Bacillota bacterium | reverse complement strand
GGGCGACTATGCCGACGACGTCGACGTCACGACGTTTTTCACCATAAACGGCAAAAAGAACCGCGCATGGGTAAGCGACGGCACCGTAATGGAGCGGTTTTACGAAACCGAGGTAACAAACGGCGAGATTTTGTTTGAGTTCAGCGGCAGATACCCCGCGTTAAACGCCATAGACATAGCCGAGAAAAGATGGCTTAAAATGACCGATATACGTCAAAGCGTGTGCGCGGAAACGGAAAACCCGTCCGTGACGCTCACCTGGGATAAGGTCGAGGGCGCTCACGGCTATCAGGTCGTAAGAAAGAATTTCAGAAATCACGAATACGACGAAAACGAGGCCGTTTACGAGGAAAAGTTCGTCGACACCAACGTTCATCTTTGCAAAAAGTACGAATACAGCGTTTACCCGCTTTACTCGCACAAATTCAGAGGCAAAAACCATAAAAAGGTGGTTGCCGAGGTGGTTGACGGCGGCAAGGTTGAGGGCGAGATAACAAATCTTCAATGCGTTTCGACCGAGAAATCCGTGACTCTCTCGTGGGAAAGCACATACGATGCGGCATTTTACAACATTTACCAAAAAGCGCCCTACGGCAAGCCGCTTTTGCTCGGCGCGACAAGAGATTGCCGCTACACCGACCTGAACGTCGACACGAGCGTTGAGTTTACATATATAGTCGTGGCGGCGACGCCTCACGGATATTCGAAGGAATATGAAATCGTGAGCGAAATCGCGGCGCAGCCGAAAAAGAGAAAAATGGAAACATTGGATCGCGCGCTTGTTGCCGTTCCGACAAAGGACGGCGTATTTCTGAGCTGGCGTCTTCAGGCGTATGAGTACAAGCTCGGAATGAGCTTTGTGCTGTACCGCGGCGGCAAAAGAATATCGAAAATTTTGGACGGCGCGACGAACTTCCTTGACCCCGACGGTAAGCCGGGTGACACGTACACCGTTAAGGCGGTTCTTGACGGCAAAGCGGAAAAGGACGGCTATTCGACAAAGGCGTGGGATAAATCATACCTTTCGATACCGCTCGACAAGCCCGAAAATTACATAGACCCAAATGATTACGTTTACGAGTACACCGCAAACGACGCGTCAATCGCCGACCTTGACGGCGACGGCGAATACGAGATAATTCTCCGTTGGGATGCGAACGGCAAGGATAACTCGCACAAGGGATATACCGGCGAGTGCCTTTTGGACGCGTATAAGCTCGACGGAACGAAGCTGTGGAGAATAAACCTCGGACGCAATATCCGTTCCGGCTCGCATTACACGCAGTTTATGGTTTACGATTTCAATAACGACGGCAAGGCGGAGATTGTGTGCAAAACCGCCGACGCGACAGTGGACGGCGTCGGAAATGTTATAGGCGATGCGGACGCGGATTACAGAAACAAGGACGGGTTCGTTTTGGAGGGCCCCGAATTTTTGAGTCTGTTCCGCGGCGATACCGGCGAGGTTATGGATACCGTCGACTACGACCCGCCCAGAGGCAACGTTGCCGCGTGGGGCGACAGCTGGGGCAACCGCTGCGACCGCTATCTCGCGTGCGTGGCGTACCTTGACGGCGAAAATCCGAGCGTTGTAATGTGCCGCGGCTATTACGACCACGGACGTCCGACAAACCTTGTCGCGTGGGATGTAATAGATAATAAGCTTGTAAAGCGTTGGAAATTCCTCGCCGATGCTACGCATAATATAGAATATACCGCGCAGGGCAATCACAACCTCGGTGTCGCGGATGTTGACGGCGACGGCAAGGATGAGATAATCTACGGCTCCATCGGTGTCGACCACGACGGAAAGGGTATGTACACGACCGAGCTTATGCACGGCGACTGTATAAACGTCGGCAAATTCAGACCCGATACCCCCACTTGCGACTGCTTCCAAATTCACGAGGAAATGGAAGCCGAATACGGCTACGAGGTTCACGACCCCGCGACGGGCGAGATAAAATGGGGATTCTACACCGGACGCGACACGACAAGAGGACTTTGCGCGAAGATAGACCCGCGTTATCCGGGCAATCAGTGCTGGGTAATGGATGACGGTATATTTACGATGGACGGGGAAATGATAAACGAAAAAGGACCCGAATCGATTAACTTCGCAATATGGTGGGACGGCGACTTGATACGTGAGCTTCTCGACCACGAATTTGACGACACGATAGGCTGCGGCTATCCGAAAATTTACAAATGGGATTACGAGAACAATAAGCTCATTACAATCCTCAGTCCGTCGGAGGTTTTGTCGAACAACTGGAAAAAGGGCACTCCTTGTATTCAAGCCGATATTTTCGGCGATTGGCGCGAGGAGGTAATTTTTTTTTTATATGATTATTCGTAGATTGTTTTCTACACGACGACCGATTTGACGGAGCATAGATTTTATACGCTTATGCACGACAGCGTCTACAGACTTTCCGTTGCGTGGCAGAACGCCGCGTACAACCAATGCACGCAGACCGGCTTCTATATAGGCCCCGATATGAAGGAAATTCCCGTTCCCGAGCATAGCTATGTGAGGGGCGAGATACTTCCCGAGTTTACCGAGGATATTTCCGAGGATGCAGAGGACTGATAAGAAAAAATCGAACAGGGGCGCGTATTTATACGGGATTCGTGTATAAACGCCCCTGTTTGTTGTAAAATTTTAGCAATATGTATCAAGAAGATTACAAAATTGTTTGCATTTTATATAAATTATAAGAAATTATAAAAATATAGTTGACCTTTTTAACAATTTAGGTTAAAATAAGTAAGTATTACGGAGGATGGGATATGAGGATAATATCCGGAAACAGACGCGGGCATAAGCTTACGGGTTTCGACGGCAGGGACGTGCGCCCTACCACCGACAGGGTAAAGGAGTCGCTTTTTAATATTATAAGTCCCTTTATACCCGGCGCGTATGTTTTGGATTTATTCGCCGGAAGCGGCGCGCTGTCTATGGAGGCGCTTTCGCGCGGCGCGGCATATGCCTGCTGCGTGGATAAGGACAAGCGCTCGATTGATATTATCAACCGCAACGTTAAGGATTTGAAATATGACGGTTTATGCACTGTGGCGCATTCGTCATACGAGGATTTTTTGTCCGCCAACACCGCGCAATTTGATATAATATTCCTTGACCCGCCGTATAATAAAGGCTTTATAGAGCCTGTGTTAAAGAATATATTGAAAACCGGCGCGCTCGGCGATGGCGGAATTGTCGCGCTTGAGAGCGACGAAACGGATTTTCGCGGCGAAGCCGAGGGTTTTTCGATATACCGACAAAAAAAATACGGAAGAACGTATATAACAATATATACAAATGCGGAAGGATAGATAAATGAGTACAGCGGTTTATCCGGGCAGCTTTGACCCGGTGACAAACGGTCATTTGGATATTATACGCCGCGCAAGCAGGATTTACGACAAGCTGATTGTCGGAGTTTTGACCAACAAAGAAAAGCATCCGGTATTCACCGAAACGGAGCGTGTCGAAATGATACAAACCGTAACGCGCGATCTCGATAATGTCGAGGTCAGGTCATTTTCGGGATTACTTGTTGATTTTGCCGAGCAGCACGGCGCTCAGGTCATCGTAAAGGGACTGAGAACCGTCGCCGATTTCGAATACGAGTTTCAAATGGCGCTTTTAAACAAGGCTTTAAATCCGAGCTGCGAAACAATATTTATGATGACGAACACTAAATATTCATACATCAGTTCAAGTATGGTAAAGGAGCTTGCGGGATTCAACGGCGATTTGCACGGTTTGGTTCCGAATGAGCTGGTAAACATAATCAAGGAAAAATATATAGATTGAAAGGATGGATTCAGAAATGGATACTGAAATGGACATCATTGAAATTGTCGATATGATGGAGGAAACGATTGAAAAAGCGTCAAACGTTCCTCTTACCGGCAAAGTAATGCTCGACAAGGACGAGCTTCTTGATTACATTCAAGAGCTTCGCCTGATTTATCCGGATGAGCTTAAAGAAGCGAAATGGGTAAAAGAGGAAAGACAAAGAATTTTGTCCGAGGCGGAGAGCAGAGCCGAATCGATAAGAAAGAGCGCGGAAGAAACACAAATGCAGCTTATTGACGAAAACGAGATTACCAAGCGCGCGTATGATAAGGCAAACGAGCTGGTAAACAGCGCGACTGCCAAGGCTATCGACATCAAAACGGATACCGATCAGTATGTCGATGATATTTTAAACGATCTTGAGCATAGATTGGACTTGCTCCTGCGCAAGGTTCGCGAGGACAGGGGATATTTTAACAATAATTAACGCGTGTGGTAATTCGCAGAGCTGGATTGGTGTTCAGCTCTATTTGTATTTAAGCGGACTTTGAATTTTAAAGAAAATTCAATACGTAAAATCCGCCGTAAAAAGCAAGCGGCAAAACGAACGGGGAGGAAATAGGTGTTATGTTATCTGATATTGAAATAGCGAACAAAGCCGAAATGAAGCCTATCAAGGACATAGCGGCGAAGCTCGGCATAAGCGAGGACGCGATAGAGTGCTACGGACGCTATAAGGCGAAGCTCGGCACGGAGGTTACAAAGCAGTTTGCAAAAAACGAAAACGGCAGACTGATACTTGTGACCGCGATAAACCCCACCCCTGCGGGCGAGGGAAAAACCACAGTCACAATAGGATTGGGCGACGCGCTCAATAAAATGGGCAAAAAAGCCGTTATCGCGATACGCGAGCCGTCCCTGGGGCCCGTTATGGGCATAAAAGGCGGCGCCGCGGGCGGCGGCTACAGCCAGGTTGTGCCGATGGACGATATAAATCTGCATTTTACGGGCGATATGCATGCGATAACCGCGGCGAATAATCTGCTTTCCGCGCTTATCGACAACCATATTTATCAGGGCAACGAGCTTGACATCGACCCCGCCAACATTATATGGACAAGGGTTACCGATACGAACGACCGCGCGTTAAGAAACGTTGTCGTAGGCTTGGGCGGCAAGCTCAACGGCGTTCCGCGCGAGGACAGATTTATGATAACGGTTGCGTCTGAAATTATGGCGATTTTGTGCCTTGCAAAGGATTTGGACGACCTTAAGGCGCGTTTTGCGAGAATTATAATCGGGTACAACCGCTCAGGCGCGCCGGTAACCGCCGGTGATTTGCACGCCGAGGGCGCTATGGCGGCGCTTATGAAGGACGCGATAAAGCCGAATTTGGTGCAGACACTGGAGCATACCCCGTGCCTTATACACGGCGGTCCGTTCGCGAACATCGCGCACGGATGCAACAGCGTTCAGGCGACAAGGCTCGCAATGAAAATGGCGGATTATACCGTCACCGAGGCAGGCTTCGGCGCGGACTTGGGCGCGGAAAAATTTATGAATATCAAATGCCGTATAGCGGGGATTCATCCGGACGCGGTAGTGATTGTCGCAACCGTAAGGGCGCTTAAATACAACGGCGGCGTGAAAAAGACAGACTTAAAGGAAGAAAATCTCGACGCGCTTAAAGCGGGTATAGTAAATCTTGAAAAGCATATCGAAAATATGAAGAAATTCGGCGTGCCGGTGGTTGTCGCGATTAACCGCTTCGATACCGACACGGATGCGGAGCTTAAATTTATAGCCGACCGATGCGCCGCGCTCGGCGCGGACTGCTCTATGGCGGAGGTATTCGCCAAGGGCGGCGACGGCGGAATGACGCTTGCCGAAAAGGTAATTGACGCGGCGGAAAACGGCGAAAACCGCTTCAGGGTTCTCTATGACGAAAAAGACACCATAGAAAATAAGATAAACACGATTGTGCGGGAGATATACGGCGGCGACGGCGCGGACTTTACGCCCAAGGCTAAAAAGGACATTAAAAAGCTCGAGGAGCTGGGTCTTGACAAAATGCCCGTATGTATGGCGAAAACGCAATATTCGCTTTCGGATAACCAAAACCTTTTGGGCAGACCCGAGGGCTTTAGGATAAGCGTAAACAGCGTGAGAGTATCAAACGGCGCGGGATTTATCGTGGCTCAAACGGGAAATATTATGGTAATGCCCGGACTCCCGAAAACGCCCGCGGCGAATAATATAGATGTGGACAACGACGGAGTTATATCCGGCTTGTTCTGATCGGAAACGGAAATATGAGAAATACGGAAATTGAAACGCACAGCGCCGAGGAAACGCGCTCGTTTGCGGCGGCGCTCGCGGCGAAATTAGAGCGCGGCGACACGCTTTGCCTTTACGGCGATTTGGGCGCGGGGAAAACGGCGTTTGTGCAGGGCTTGGCAAACGGCTTGGGCGTCGCGGAATACGTGACAAGCCCCACGTTTACGATAGTGAACGTGTACGAGAGCGGCAAGATGCCGCTGTACCACTTTGACGTGTACAGAATCGCCGACAGCGATGAAATGTACGAGGTCGGCTATGACGAGTACGTGTACGGAAACGGCATATCCGTCATTGAATGGCCCGAGCTTATAGAGGATATTTTGCCGAGCGAACGGTACGATATAAGCATTGCAAAGAGCGGCGAGAACAGCCGAAAAATATCCGTAAAACGGATAGGAAACGGGAATTGAGTATGAGAATTTTAGCGATAGACACCGCGAGCGACGCGGCAACGGCTGCCGTAACCGAGGACGATTTACTTCTCGGTGAGTATGTGTTAAATCACAAAAAGACGCACTCGCAGAAAATTATGGTTATGATTGAGCGGCTTATGTCCGATTTGGAGCTTGACGTGTCGGATATAGACATATTTGCCGCGGCAAAAGGCCCCGGCTCGTTTACGGGCTTACGAATAGGCATCGCGACCGCGAAAGCGCTCGCGCACAGTGTGAATAAGCCGGTTGTCGGCGTCGGAACGCTTGAGGGCATAGCGTATAATTTAAGCGCGGAAAATGTGCCGATAACGGTTGTTATGGACGCGCGCCGAAGTTTCGTTTTTAACGCGTCGTACATATTCGAGGGCGGTGTTCTCCAAGAGATTACAGCGCCGAATGTATGCGGTATAGAGGAGTGCGTAAAGCGCGCGGGCGGCGGCATATTCGCCGGCGACGGCGTGAACGCTTACGGCGGCGTTATACGTGATATTTTGGGCGAAAAGGCTGAGCTTGCGCCGCCGCATCTGCGAATGGCGCACGCGTCGTCGGTCGCTTACGCGGCGCGGATAATGGCGGAAAACGGAAAAACAATGAATTACGCGGAGCTTGTGCCGGAATATTTAAGACTGTCGCAGGCGGAGCAAGAATTATTGAAAAAACAAGAATTGTTAAAGAAACAGGAGGCAAAATGATGTTAGCTATCGGTTCGGATCACGGCGGCTATGAGCTTAAGGAGCATATTAAGGCGTATTTGACCGCAAAGGGTACAGAGGTAAAGGATTTCGGCGTATATAACGAGGACAGCGTCGATTATCCCGACTGCGCGGTGCCGGTATGCGAAGCCGTTTTAAGCGGCGAATGCGAGCGCGGCATATTGGTATGTGGCACGGGCATAGGCATATCCATCGCGGCGAATAAGATAAACGGCATACGCGCCGCGCTTTGCGGCGATGTTTACAGCGCGACAATGGCAAAGGAGCATAATAATGCGAACGTTATATGCTTGGGCGGCAGAGTAGTCGGACGCGAGCTTGCGTATATGATAGTCGATGCGTGGCTTAACGCCGAGCATTTGGGCGGCAGACACGCGAAGCGCGTCGAGAAGATACATATGCTTGAAAATAAGCGGTAAAACCGCAATAAAAAAACTGCCGTATTAGGCACTTCCCATAAGACAGTAAATTTAAATTTCTAAGCTATGGAGCAGTTTAGGCTGCTCCATAGCTTGTTTTCGGTTGAAACAACGACATCGGCAGTATTCCTACCAAGTCGTAGCAAATATCAATTTCTTGTGTCCTTTTGCCGTCGATTTTTTGCGGCGCGTGGACGTATACGCGCGTAACCATATCATTCAATATGGCTGGCGTCAGTTCCTGTAAATCAAAATACTTATGGACTTTCTCGATGAAGCGTTCCAAGTTTTCGGACTGCTCCTCCTGCTGCCCAATTTCATCGGTTAGTGCCGCAACGGATTTTCTTAAATCCTCTTGCTCTTTCTCATAATCATCTGCGAGCATTTGAAAACGCTTTTCCGTTAAATTGCCTCTGGCTTTGTCTTCGTAAATGCTCTTAAACAATCCGTCCAATTCCGTGATTCGCTTCTCGGCTTTTGTTATCGCTCGTCTTTTGGCGGCAAGCTCTTTCTTAACCTCCGCTTTATGCTTGGCACCCATAATTTCACGAAATCTGTCCTCATAAGCGGAAACAAACCCGATAACATAGCGCATATGTGCCGGTACACCCTTTTCAAGGACAACAGCTCTGATAAAGTGCGTGTCGCAAGTCTCTGTGCCGTTCTTTCTTGAAGTCGAACATACAAAGTGGTCTTGACGGCTTTCAAAGTTCTTGCTTGTGCAGTAATAGAGTTTTTGTCCGCAGTCGGCACAGTATGCGATTCCGGAAAACATATTCGATTTGCCAAGCCTTGTGGGTCTGCGCTTGTTTTTCCTAAGCTCCCGTACACGCTCCCAAGTGTTCGGGTCAATAATCGGCTCGTGAGTATTTTCAAATACCATTTGGTTTTCCTCGGGATTGTTCAGACACTTTTTGGACTTATAGGATTGCTTGTATGTCTTAAAGTTTACCGTATGCCCAATGTACTCCTTTTTCTCCAATATGTCTCCTACGGTTCGCGGTGACCATCCATATCTATTGGACGGCGGTGTGCTGTAGTTTACAAAACCTTTCTCGTACCAATAAGCGGTTGGTTTCAAAATCTGTTCCTGCTTAAGCTTATTCGCTATCTGCGTGGGACCGTATCCGTCAAGACAAAGCTTGTAAATGCGTTTGACATTCTCCGCCGCTTCCTCATCAACTAACCACTCGTTATGGTTGTTCGGATTTTTAATATACCCATAGGGCGGCAGTGTTGTAAGCGGCTTGCCCGATTCACCTTTCGCTTTAAACACAGCCTTGACTTTCTTGGATGAATCACGCGCGTACCACTCATTCATTATGTTCAGAAACGGCGTGAAATCACTGTCGGTCTGATTGGCACTGTCAATACCGTTGTTGATTGCGATAAACCTGACGTTCTTTTCGGGAAACATCACCTCGGTGTAAAAACCGACTTTCAAATAATCGCGTCCGAAACGGCTCATATCCTTAACGATAATCGTTGCGACATTCCCATTCTCGACCTCGGCAATCATCGCCTGAAAGCCCTCACGCTCGAATGTTGTCCCGCTCACACCGTCATCAACGAAGAATTGCGGATTTTTAAAGCCGTTGTCCTTTGCATACTTGCTCAAAATCGCTTTTTGATTTACAATGCTGTTGCTGTCACCCCTTACGGTTCCATCGGAACCGTTGGACTCATCATCCCTGCTTAAACGACAATACAACGCTGTTATCTTTTCAGACTGTCTGTTCATTAACTCATTCCTCCTTGATTGAAAGGCAGTCTGTCAAACAAGATTGTATAATTATTATATCATATTTCATTCTGTTTGTCACCGCCTTTTTCTTGATTTTCAGCCATCATTTTTAACAATTTTGACGGCAGGGATTTGTGCCCGTCGTACACTCCGCTGAAGCGATATGTTGTACCGCCCAATTCGAGTGTTAGTGATATTTCGGGTAACTCCCAAAATAATGGATTTTTAACTTTCATATATTGCCCTTCCTTTCTTTCAGCTCCGTTAATACATTCTTTAATTCACTGATTGGAATATTCATATCATTAACGGTTTTTAGAATTTCCTCATTTTCAAGCTGTGTTCGTTTAGCTTCAAGCGACTTGATTTCGGCTTGAAGCTTTTTAACTCGTTCCGTTTTGTAATTGATTTTCTGCGTAATCGTGTTAATGTCCATATTGTCCTCCTTGAAATTTTGCATAGAAAAACAGCGCCTATGTTTTCATAAGCGCTGTTGTAAATATTAAACTCCTAAAATTTTTTTATGGTGTCCCACATCAAGTAACAGAATAATAACGCCGTTTTCGTATTTCCACAATATGCGTATGTCCATATTGACACTCATTTCAAACACGTTATCCAAACTCTGTACTTTCTTTGTCCTGAGCGACGGATAAAAAGGATTTTGAACCAAGAGCCTTAATTTCTCGGCAACCGCCCTTTGGTTCGCGGCGGATAATTTTTTTAAATCCCTTTCAAAGGTTTTGGTATATTTTAATTTATACATTGCCGATGTCTATACCCATATCGGAAAATAAATCCTCCACGCTGTCAAACGCTTTTTGATTTAGCGTGTCGGTTTCCGACTCCTTTATCAGTCTTGCGATTTTTTCTATTTTATTTTTGGGGTACACCACGACGGGGCATAGGAAAATACCGCCGTCTTTTTCCATAATTTCAAACTTATCGCCCTCCGATATTCCGAGCTTTTTAATTATTTCCGCCGGAATTGTAATTTGAGAGCGCCCTCTGATTTCAGCCAACATAAAATCACCTCTTCTTTCCTGCAATCTCAAAACTTTGCCAAGACAAGGAAAACAACCGCAAGATGTATTTTTATACCTCGAGGATTGTTTGACGCAGTAAGCGCAATTTGTAAATTGCGCGGTTGGCACAGTTTTGTGATTGCGTTTCTGAAATTCTGAATTTCTGATATATCTATATTATATACCGTATTCATTAAAAAATCAAGCGGAATTGATAAAATATTTTATTCCTCGTCCTCGCTGTCGTCGGAGTACAAAGCGTCCGCCTGTTCCAATTTCTTTTTCGGAATAAGAATCTTGAAGTAATATCCGCCGTTGCCATATCTCGTCCACCTTTGCTTTTAAAGTATCAATGTCCTGTTGGGTAATCCCGTATATATTGGCGTTCCTCGTTATTTGATTGATGTTTTTTCCGACAGCGTTCATTTCTTTAATTACCGCCTTTAAGGCGGAGGTATCAACATTCACGATATATCCGTCTATTGCCATTTTACGGAGATACGCGCCCTGTTCGTGACGTTAGCCGAACGTACACGGTTGTTTTAAATCGGAGCAATGCTCTGTCAAGCTCGCTTGAAACAGAGCTTGCGAACGATTGCAACCTGCAAAGGGAGCGTTAGCTCTTCATTTTTCAGCGTGGGATTATACCCTCGCTGAAAAATGAATGGTATCCACCGCCTTTAAAGGCGGTGGAACTTCTTTGCAAGGTTATCAGCTTTAATTCCTCATCGTCAACATAGAATTTCACTTGAATGCTGCGCTTGCGTTCTTTCAAAATCCCGCCTCCTTTTTTGGTGAATGGGAAACTTTTTTATCAAAATCCAGACAGGGGATTTTGTGCATTTTTGTACTTTGAGTACCAAAATGTTATGCTTGCTAAAAAGTTTCCTATCTATTATTAGCACTATCAATACATTATTTTTCTTCATTTAACCTGCATCGAAAGAAAATATGTATTTATACTGCATATACATTATAACACGAATTATAAATATGTCAATAGTTTTTTGAAAAAATTTTAAATATGCACTTGAAATTCGCGAAATAATATGCTATACTATGTTTGAGGTGAAATTAAAATGAACAATCAGGAACTTACAATAGGTCAGCGTGTCAGAAAAGCGAGGAAAGAAAAAGGGTACAGTCAAACGGAATTAGCGAATGTACTCGGCAAATCGCTTCGTACAATTCAGAAATACGAAAACGGCGAGATTGAAATTTCTATCAGTATGATAAACGCACTGGCAAACGCACTGGACACAACCTCCACATATTTGCTCGGATACAAAATCGAAGCACCCGAGCCGCAGATAACCACATTTGCCGATGTTGCGGCGATGCTGTTTGAGCTTGAAAAGGTCACTGGACTGAAATTTGATATTGACGTAAAGCGTCCACCGAGAAATGATAATTGGGAATGTGCGATAAAATTCGAGGGCAAGGCACACACGGAGCTTAATGCCGATATGTGTTTGTTTTTGGAGGATTGGGCAGCAGCAAGAGAGGATTGCTCCTCGGCGCAATACGAGGAATGGAAAGATAAGACGCTTGCGTATTATGCGAAAGCGGCGGCGCAATCTACGATAGAAACGGATGATAACACTATCACGCAGAAAATTATGCCGCCGATTGAGTTGCCGGGGGTATAAAAATAAGCTGTTCCTAACCTGTACGGTCAAGGGACAGCTTGTTTGCGTTATTTAATAAATTCATCAGCATTAATTTGCTCACCGCAGCGTTTAAGCTCTCCCAGCACTCTTTGTATACCATATTCGGATAAATACCAATTATCTTTATTTATACCAAAGCCATCAAAGGTTTTTACAAAAAATTCAACGCACGGGAACGCTGTCTGATAAAATAATAAACACCGCCGCGCGTGAAACGCTTTGCATATAAGTATAGCTTTGTGAATATTTAAACAGTATTTATCAGCTAATCTTCGCGCATAAAAGGCATTTTCCTTTGTAAATGAAGATTTATTTTCACCATAGACAGCCCTTTTATCAACACCGTTTTTTAAAAGAACATCTGTGTAAAATTCACATTCGTTAGCATAATCCTTGCTATATATCTCACGCTTTGAACGACTGCCCAGGAATTTGCCTGTTTTTTTACTTACACCGCCTCCAATTATGATTGTATCGGCATATCCTTGTTTCCATAAATCCGCCGCAATCTCAGCCGCTTCCGGATATGAACCGCCGACTACCATAATGACATCGGATTTTTGCGGAATATCTTCGACAAAAATGAATTCAGTTATAGCTTTAATATTTCTGTTCATTATTTGCATATCATTACCTCAAATTTTTTTCAAATTCAGCATCGTAACCCAGTGCGGGATATTAAACCGCTCCGGCATCGTATTGAGAAACGCCATATGCTCGCGTTCCCACGCATCAATGTCCTTATCATCAAGCGACGCTCCGACACCTCGGCAGGTTTTCATACGACCGTTCCAGCTTTCACGAGTAAAGCTTACATTTACACCAAATGCAGTATATTTCTCCGTTTCAAACATTCCTTTGCACCAATCGGGTGTTATGCGATTTTCAGTCTTGCTCTTATCGGGCGCATAATTTGCCCCGTTCCAAACGGGATTGTATTTTAAAATAAGCTCCTCGCTTTTTCGCGCAATTTCACTTTCGAGAGGAAGATAACCCATAAACATTATACAAAAATGTCCGCCGTCCCTTAACAGGCGGTGTATTTTGGGCAGCACAGTGTCCTTATTAAAATACATAAAGCATTGACACGCGGTAACAGTATCAAAGCTTGCGTCCGGGAAATCTACATCCTCCGCCGCAGCCGTGATATATTGTATATCCATTCCGCTTGACAGACGGCGCGCCGTTTCAATCTGGTTTTCGGATATATCTGCGCCAACAAATTTCGCTCCGTATTTGTACATATTTCTCGGCAAAACTCCCGTTCCCGTGCCGAGGTCAAGCACTCGTTGACCTTTGCCGCATAAACCGAGGTCGATAATTCTTCTGTAAAACTCTTCGGGATAAATATCTCTGTAGCTTGCATAATTTTCGGAGGTTTTTCCGAAATCAAAATTTTTACCTTTATCTATGTTTTTTAGTGATTGCATTTTTTCTCCTTCCGCATTTCCTCGTGTCAAACAATTAACGACTACTGTGTAACGGCTTTCCCATAACCTCATACATAAGCGCCGAGCCGTTCCCGACATTGTACTTCTCTTACTTTATTGTCTTATATCCTCTTTTTTGATATAAATGATATGCCGGTGCCGAAGAATCTAAATATGCATTATTATACTTTAATGCGATTTCACTTTCCAAGCATTCCATGATATAGCTTCCGAAGCCTTGCCGCTGATATTCAGGTTTTACATAAACTCTTGTAATATGGTTTTCTTTATAACATCCGCTTCCGACAATCACATTATCTTTTTTC
>JAJPXA010000032.1 GCA_021205715.1 Bacillota bacterium | reverse complement strand
GCCAAAAGATTGCGGAAATAGCCGAGCAAATAAAAGCCTCGGGAAAAAAGGTGATTTTGATTTCCGGTCCGTCGTCGTCCGGCAAAACCACATTCGCGTATAAGCTGCGCCTGCATCTTAAGGTTCTTGGCAGACACGCGTATCCCGTGTCGCTCGACGATTACTATATCGAAAAATGCGATATGCCGAAAAATCAAGAGGGCAAGCCCGATTACGAGGCGTTGGAGTCGATTGATTACAAGCGTTTCAACGAAAACATAGCCGACCTTACCGCGGGGCGGGAAACGTCGCTCCCCGGATATGATTTTACAAAATCGGCGGTTATAAAGGACAGTAAGCGCCTTAAATTGGAAAAGCACGAGATGATTATTGTCGAGGGAATACACGGGTTAAACCCGAAAATCGCCGAAAATATCGGCGATAACTTGAAATATAAAATTTACTGCACGCCGCTTATGGTTTTAAACGACAACGACGGCAAACGAATCCCGTCGCGAAGCACGAGAATCATTCGCCGCCTTGTGCGCGATACCTATTTCAGAAACACATCCTATACCGAAACCTTCGATTTATGGGGAAATCAGGAAATAGGCTCGCAGAAAAATGTTTTTCCCTATACCGACAGCGCGGATGTGCTTTTTAACTCGTCGCTTTTATACGAATATTCGGTGTATAAAAAGCATTTGCTGAGTATTTTCAAGGACGCGCGCGGTGATAACAAATATATAACGAATATTAACGCCCTCAGGGATTTGGTAAATTGTTTTTCCGAAATTGACGATGACGATGTGCCGAAAATTTCGCTTGTGCGTGAATTTATAGGCGGCAGTACGCTGTATTAAGCCGCTGTCAATACTGCATTATCGGCACCGAGCCGTCGTCGCTGCCCTTTTCTATGCTCAATATTTCAACGGTATACGAGCCGTTCGGCGCGTTTACCCGACATTTGTCGCCGACGCGCTTGCCGAGTATCGCCTTGCCGAACGGCGAATCCTTGCCGAAACGCCCCTTTAGGGCGTCGGTGCGGATTGTGGTTACAATCTGAATTGTCTGCACGCGGTCAAATTCTACCATTTTGCACTCGACCTTGTCGAAAAAACCGACCGTGTCGTAGTCGGATGTGTCGGTTACGATTTTCGCGGTTTTCACGACATTTGTCAAATATCTGATGCGGCTTTCGTTTTGATTTTTCATACGCTTCGCTTCTTTGTATTCAAAGTTTTCGCTCAAATCGCCGAACGCGCGGGTGCGCTTTACCTCCTCCAAAAGCTCGTGACGCTTTACGCTTTTTCTGTATTCGATTTCCTCGTTTATTTTATCTATATCCTTTTGAGTAAGCTCGTCATTCATAAAATCACCGCCTTTTACGCGAACCATCTGCCGCTTATTCCGCACGGGAGTATCAGTCCGCTTGATTTAATCGGCAGACCTATCTCGTCCGCCTCTATATTGCCGCCGAATTTTTTGCCGACGGTAAGACGCAGGATATTGTCAAGCACCTGCGCGCTGAGTCCGGTCGTGTATGAGTTTATGAGGAAAAACAGCGGCTTATCCGACAAAATTTTCATACATTCGCATACCAGCGGGTACAGCTCGTCCTCTATTTTCCATACCTCGCCGCCGGGGCCTCTGCCGTAGGACGGCGGGTCCATTATAATCGCCTCGTATTGTCTGCCGCGGCGCTGTTCGCGCATAACGAATTTTTTAACGTCGTCGACTATATAGCGCACCTTTGCGTCGCCTAAGCCGGAGGAAACAACGTTTTCCTTTGCCCAAGTTACCATACCCTTTGACGCGTCGACGTGTACGACCTCCGTATCGACATTTGCCGCGCTGCCCGCGGCGAGCGCCGCGACTGTCGCGCCGCCCGTGTAGGCGAAAAGATTAAGCACCCGCACCGGACGCGCGGCGCTTTTGATAAGCCGCGAAAACCAGTCCCAGTTTACCGCCTGCTCCGGGAACAAGCCCGTGTGCTTAAAACCCATCGGCTTTATGTTAAATGTCATATTGCCGTGATGTATCTGCCAGCGCTCGGGGATTTTTTTGTTGAACTGCCATTTTCCGCCGCCGGACGAGGAACGGTGATATACCGCGTCGGGTTTTGACCATAAAATCGGCTCCGTTTTTTCTGCCCATGCGGCAAGAGGGTCGGGTCGGCGCAGTAAGTATTTGCCCCAATATTCAAGCTTTTCGCCGTCCGAGGCGTCTATTAAAGTATAGTCCTTCCATTTGTCTGCCAAAAACATCGTATCCCACCTTAATTAAAATTCAATTCAATAAGGGGCAAAGCCCCGTCATTTAAAGATTCCGCTTAAAAATTGAGCGGAATCCGCCGCCTTAACCGATTATATTGTATCACCGTCAAGCCGCCGCGGTCAAGGTTATTTTTCAACCGTGCAAAAAAGTCTTTCGACAAGGTTCACCGACGCAAGCCGAAAGACTTTTTATCATTTTCTTTACATATATTTTACCATTTGATTATAAAATATTCAATGTGCAGAAT
>JAJPXA010000177.1 GCA_021205715.1 Bacillota bacterium | reverse complement strand
CTATACATACTCATACGGCGACTAGAAAACATAAACGCGCGAGATGGAAAAACTTGACCGCGGACTTGTGGCGGTAAAAACCGATGACGGCGTATATTTAAGCTGGCGCTTACTTGACAGCGAGGACGCGATTTACGGAAGCGCCGATTCAAACGTGTCGTTTGACATTTACCGCGACGGCGAGTATTTAGCGACCGAATCGGACACCACAAATTATGTTGACGCGGAGGGTACCGCGGCAAGCACATACTCGGTTGTTCCGTCGGGCGAAAGCACCGAAACAACAATCAGCATAGACGAAAACGACAAAACCAAGATAAACGTATACACTCAAGATACCTTTCTCGACGTTTATGCCGTAAAATACGGCGACGACGGCGCGCTTGAAAAGGTGAATAAATTCGATATAACCGAAACGGGAACAAGCACATTCACCGCCGATTTTGAGGTTGACAAAGCTTTTATTTGGGATGATATGACCCCTGCGGAAAACACAGCGGCAGACGAGGTTTCGGTAATGTCGAACAGCTATTTTGACATCGCGCTCGATGTTCCCGAGGACGTGACGCTTGCGGACGGCGAAACCTACTCATATTCCCCTAATGACGCATCCTGCGGCGACCTTGACGGCGACGGCGAATATGAAATAGTCGTAAAATGGGACTGCAACGGTCAGGACAACTCGAACAGCGGTTACACCGGAAACGTATATCTCGACGCGTATAAACTCGACGGAACAAAACTTTGGAGAATCGACCTCGGTCAAAACATCCGCGCGGGCGCGCATTACACGCAATTTTTGGTGTACGACTTTGACGGCGACGGCTGCGCCGAAGTCACAGCGAAAACCGCGCCCGGGTCAAAAGACGGCTCCGAAAACTATGTCACAGCGGCAAGCCACGTTGACGCAATCGCCGCAGTTACCGACAGCGTGAACGAAACATCTTATGTAAATGACGGCGGCTACATTCTTAGCGGCGATGAATATTTTACTATATTTAACGGTGTGACCGGCGAGGCGGAAGACACTATATATTACCCCAATCAGCTCATCGCCGCGTCGGTATGGGGCGACGGCTACGGAAACCGCTGCGACAGATTTACCGCAACCGTGGCATATCTTGACGGCACAACACCTTACGCGGTATATATGCGCGGCTATTATATGCGTCAAAGCGGCGGCAGCGGTGAGCGTCAAGCGGCGTGCGCGATTTCATTCGACGGCGAAACGCTTGACTGCGAATACTCCTTTGATACCTATAATGCAAGCTCGTATAAATCGAAATCCTCATCGGCAAGCTATGACAGCAGCGGAAATTACAAGGGCGTAAACGGCTATGTATCGGGCAATGAAATATACGTCGGCGAGGGCAACCACAACTGTACCGTTGCCGATGTTGACAATGACGGCTGCGACGAGGTTATAACCGGCGCGTTATGCTACAAGATAATAGATGGCAGACTATCACCGCTTTGGTGTACCTTCCTTGAGCACGGCGATGCTTTGCATATAGGCGACTACGACCCGACGCACGACGGCTTCGAGTTCTTCACCGTTCACGAGGACGGCGGCGGAACGAACACTCTGGGCGATACCGAGGTTACATTGGATTACGGTATGTCGGTAATCGACGCGGCAACGGGTGAAATTATGTTCCACGCTGCGGGCAGTGCCGATACCGGAAGAGGAGTTATGGCAAGCACCGGCGCCGGCGGCTACTATCAGGTATGGAGCGCCAAAACATCTCCGTATCAGTCGAACGGCGGCACCGATTTCAGCAGCAACACCAACGTGTCGCGCGCAAGTCAAAACTTCCGCGTGTTCTGGGACGGCGATTTATATGACAATCTCCTTGACGGCACTACCGTGACCGATTGGAGCGGCAGCTCGTTTGATACAATATTTAGCGCGGGTAATTATAGCTGCACATCAATTAACGGCTCAAAGTCCAATCCCGCGTTGCAGGCGGATCTCTTCGGTGACTGGCGCGAGGAGCTTGTATATCCGACAACGGACGGCACGGCTTTAAGAGTATTCACAACCACGGACGCAACAAATTACAAGGTTAAAACCCTTATGCAGGATCCCGTATACCGCTCGGGCGTCGCGGCGGAGCAGACGGCATACAATCAGCCGCCGCACGTAGGCTTCTATCTGTCCGAGGAAGTGTTCTACGGCACGCTTACCGGTATAACAGTAACTCCGTCAAAGACCACATACTATGTCGGAGATGAGTTCAGCACGGACGGTCTTACGGTAACCGCGAATTACAGCGACGCGGACGACAGAACAGTCACAGGCTACAGCGTTTCCGGCTATGACCCGCTCACATCCGGCACACAGACGATAACCGTTAAATATCTCAACAATATAGCGACCTACGACGTAAACGTAATCGGCGAAAGCGGTATTGAGGTGACTTCGATTCAAGACGAATATTCCGTAGGCGAGGAAATCGAAAAATCGAATTTTGAGGTCAGCCTTGTCTATGACGATACTACCAAAAAAACCGTTACCGATTTCAAGATTTCCGACTACGACAGCTTGAAAACGGGCGACCAGACCGTAACAGTTACGTACACCGGCGCGCAGGGCACATATACCGCAACGGCAACGGTAACCGTTAAGTCGGATATCACAATTGAGGACGGAGTTGTTACCGGTTACAGCGGCACTGATGAGGAAATTGTAATTCCGCTCTATGACGGCGACACGGAAGTAATGTTAATCGCGGACGGCGCGTTTAAAGACGCTCCGTCAACGAGCAAAATATACATTTACAGCGAAACCATCGAGTTTGCGAACAGTGACGCTATATTCCCCGACGGTATTACAATCGTATGCTATGAGGATTCAACCGCTCAAGCATACGCCGAGCTGCACGATATTACGTATGAAATTATAGAAACGGGCGACGAGGTAACCTTTGAGGAGGATTTCTACGCGGCATATGCCGGCGGCAATCTGCTTATGCAAAGCACATCGGCGGCAGGCACTCTTGCGGATGAATTTGTGACCTATAACACCATTCAAGCGGATAACGGTCCCTGGTACAAGGACAATACTTTCGGCTTCGCGATAAACACCGCCGGCGATAACAATTACCTGTATGTAAACGCGGGTATTTATGACGACAGAAATACCTATAACCAAATCTATATGACGCTTAACAATCCGGTATCAACGGAGGAAAAGCAAACGGTTTCGTTTGAGATATGCTTCCCGACAAGCGCGAACACACCGTATGTCGAGCTGCAAAACGACGCGGGAACAGTTATAGACACGCTTTCGGCATTAAATTTGAACCTTTCAAGCGGCACCTGGTATACCTACGAGCTTGTATATGACGGCGAGGGCTATACAAGAAACATCTACGACGCCGACGGCAGCGTAACCAGTACGGCGCTTAGCGTGAACGCGGGTTCAACCGTGCTTTCGACGATAGCGTTCAAGCAGGACTATGTAAGCAGCTCACAAACCGCTGTGGTATATATCGACAATATTTTGCTTAAATAACATAATACGGCATTTAAAGAGGCAAGCGCGGCTTGCCTCTTTTTTCGCGGCGGCGCGAAAAAACAAAAAATTATTCAAAATACTTGTATTTACGACAAAAAACGTATATAATAATATTATTATATATTGTTTTCGAGGAATACGGAATGAAAAAAATTTTTATAGGCATTATATGCGCCGCGGCGCTCTTGATTTTAGGCTACGGCATCCGCCACGCGGTGGCGCCGGTGTCGAGCGAGCCGCTTGAAAAAACGACATATGAGCAAGCCGCCGCGGCAAGCGGTTATATAATTCGCGACGAGTCAATATACTATGCCGAGCGGAGCGGCAGATTGTATTCCAACGCGAGAGTCGGCGCGAGAGTGGCTAAGGATTCGCTGATTTATACCATATACGACAGCGGCATAAGCGACAGCGCGCTCCAGGAGTTAAGCGTCATAGATTCGAAAATCAGCGCGCTGAACTCACAAAACAGCCTTAACTACACATCTCAGGCGGCTTCGCCGGAGGAGGAAATCTCAACGCGCATACAGTCGATAATAGAAGCGGCGCGGGACAACGACGTGTCGCAAATTTCGCAGTATAAGCAGGATATAAACGACATCCGCGCATACGGCACCGCCTCATCGGAGGATCAGCTCGAAACGCTCACCGCGCAGCGCGACAGCGCGGAGGGCGGGTACGCAAACAGCAAAACGGAAGTATATTCCGAAACATCGGGTCTGTATTTGACATATTACGACGGGTTTGCGGATAAAATCGATATAAACGACCTCGACAGCTGCACCGTCGATTATCTGCAAAGCCTCGGGACGCCGGAAAGCTCAAACAGCACCGACAGCCTTGTGTCCGAGGGCGATTTCGTGTGCAGTGTCGCGAACAATCATTTATGGTATACGATACTGACGGTTGAAACGGATGAACTGACAAGCTGCGAGGTCGGCTCCGAGGTTTCGGTGCGGTTTAAAAATATTGCGGACGAGGTCGAAAACGGCACCGTCGCATACATAAGCGGCGAGGAGCAGAACAGCGGCGGTTACTCGTTCGTGCTTATTGAGTTTACCGATTATTTCGACGGCGCGTTTTCATACCGCGCGGCTGACGCGGATTTGATATTTGAAAGCTACACGGGGTATAAAATACCGTCGCAGGCGATAAGAACGCAGGAAAATCAAACTTACACGGTTATAGCGCGCAAGGATAACAAAGAGTACACCTGTGAGGTCGATGTGCTTTACAGCAGCGCGAAAGAGGGATATGTGATAGTCGAATCGAGCGAGGATGCCGAGAATAATTTGGCGGCTATGGACAGCATAGTTACCGGCGAGAGGTGATAATATGAGTATAGAAGAAAATTTAAAGAGCGTGCGCGCGCGTATCGGCGCCGCCGCAGAAGCCGCAGGCAGAAATCCCGAGGATATAACGCTTATTGCGGTATCGAAAACGCGTACCGCCGCAGAGATAAACGAGGCGATACGGCTGGGAGTCACGGATATAGGCGAAAATAAGCCGCAGGAAATACGCGACAAATACGCCGATGTCCTCCCGGGCGTCCGTTGGCATATGATAGGGCATTTGCAGACGAATAAAATCAAATATATCATTGACAAGGTATGTATGATACACTCCGTCGATTCTCTTCATCTTATGGAGGAAATCGACCGTCAGGCGAAAAAGCATAATCTTGTAATGGACATATTGATTGAGGTCAACATTTCCGGCGAAGCGTCAAAGCACGGAATCCGTCCCGACGAGCTGCCCTCCCTTTTGGAAGCGGCGGGGGGTATGGAAAACATACGCGTATGCGGATTGATGACCGTGGCGCCGAAAAGCGACAGTAATTTTACAAATTCATTACATTTTGACAACATTTGTGAACTTTTTGTTGACATAAGTCGGAAAAAATATGATAATGTTAGTATGCGATGCCTTTCAATGGGAATGAGCGGAGATTTCGAAGCCGCGGTAAAAAGCGGCTCCACAATGGTAAGGGTCGGCTCGGCGATTTTCGGCGAGCGCGACTATCAAAAGCCGTAATGCCGCTTATTTGTTTATGTATACGGAGGATGAAATACAAGGCGTCAATTCGCGCCTCGCGGCGCAAATTCAAATATTTTACAAGGAGATTAAATTATGGGATTCGTAAACAGTATTAAAAATTTTGTGGGTATCGGCGACGAAGACGAATATATGGACGACGAATATTATGATGATGAGTATGAAGAGGAATACGAGGAGCCTAAAAAGAGATTTTTCGGCTCGTCATCAAGCCGCTCAAAGGTAGTGCCCATATCTTCATCCGGCGCTAAGGTCAGAATTTTAAAGCCGAAGAGCTATGACGACTGCGCGAAAATCGCGGATGAGCTTAAATCGAACCGCTTGGTTATCGTCAACGTTAAAATGCTTGACGGCGGCGAGGCACAACGCATTGTCGATTTCATTTCCGGCACCACCTACGGTGTTGACGGTCATATGCGCCGCATAACCGAGGGCATATTTGTTTTTGCGCCCAATAATGTGGATATTTCTACCGATACCATTGAGGAGCGCGCAAGAAGCAGCTTTGACTGGAACGTGTGAAAATAATTTGACAATTTTAGGACGGCGCGTATATTCTGCCGTCCTTTTGCGTAATACATTTAACGGAGAAACATATGGATAATTCCGAAAAGCTGCTGCTTTCCAAAGCCGACGACTTGTTTTTGCAGTGCCAAAGGCAGGCGCGCGCGAAATTCAGCGCGTTTTTGGACGGCGGCGAGCAAGCGATTATAGAGGATAATTTCGCATTCCCCTACGGCGTTAACACGATGCTTTACGGCGGATACGAAAACGCGGAGCGGCGTATTCTCGGCGCGTTTCCCGAATGGGAGGACGCGAACAAAGACGAGTTTCCGATAAGCGTTTTGAAAATAAGCTCAAAATTTATGAGCCGCCTGTCGCACCGCGATATTTTGGGCGCGCTTATGTCGCAGGGTGTTGACAGAAGCAAAACCGGCGATATACTTATAGACGATGAAAACGCGTATATTTTTGTATGTCGGGATATTGCGCCGTATTTTACAAATAATATTACCAAGATTGGAAATCAGGGCGTGAAAATCACCGTATGCAACACGGCGGACATTACCCTGCCGGAGCCGAAAACCGAGCGAATGAGCGTTGTCGCGGCATCGTGCCGCATTGACGCGGTAACGGCGGCGCTGTGCGGCATATCGCGCTCCGCCGCGGCGAAGCTTATATCGTCGGCACTGGTAAAGGTGAATCACCGCGAGGTAACAAATCCGTCACGAGCCGTTCAGGCGAACGACCTTATTTCCGTGCGCGGTCACGGCAGGTTTGTATTCGTTTCACTCGACGGCGAAACCGCAAAGGGACGCGCACATATAACGGCAAAAAAATTTATTTAGGAGGCTTTATAATGATTACTCCCGTCGATATTCAAAACAAGGACTTTGGCAAAAAAATCAAGGGCTACGACTGCGATGAGGTGGACGATTTTTTGGATGAGATTATCCGCGATTACGACGCCTTAATCAAGGAAAACCGCAATTTGAAAAACAAGATAGGTATGCTCTCAAAGACCGTGGAAAATTACAAATCCCTTGAGGATTCTATGACGAAGTCCGTGGAAATTGCGAAACAGACCGCGGCGGATATAAAGGAAAACGCGAACGCCGAGGCGCAGATGATTATAAACAACGCCAAGCTCGACGCGTCGCGGCTCGCAAAGCAAATTGACGACGAGCATATAAAGCGCCACCGCGAAATGCTGAAAGTGAAATCCGAAACGGAAACGTTTAAGACAAGAATTACCACCATGTGCGAAAATATGATAAAAATGTTGGATGACGCGCAGTAAAAAATTCCGCGTCCGCGCTTGACAACGCGGCGGATGTGTGGTAGAATTTTATTAAAATTACAAAGGCTGTGATGGAGAGAGTAGCTCTTTGCGAAAATACAAGCGAGCCGCGGACGGTGTGAGCGCGGTTATCGGTAGCTTTGACGTGAAAATCACTCCGGAGCCGCGCGGCAGAAATTAACAGTAAGCCGCGACGGGTTCTCCCGTAACAGAGATATCATATGCCTGTATGAGTGGTACAACGAAGTAAATGCTTTCGTCTTATTTAGGCGAAAGCTTTTTTTGTGCTCTTGGCACAATAAAATGATTTTAGGAGGAAATACAAATGTACAAAAAGGTTTCGACGGACTTAAACTTTGTTGAGCGTGAGAAGCTGGTTGAGAAGTTTTGGAAAGACAATAAAATTTTCCAAAAGAGTATCGACCGACGCGAGGGACACGACGTCTACACGTTCTACGACGGTCCCCCGACCGCTAACGGCAAGCCGCATATCGGTCACGTTTTAACGCGCGTTATAAAGGATATGATTCCGCGTTATCAGACGATGAAGGGCAAAAAGGTTCTGCGCAAAGCGGGATGGGACACCCACGGTCTGCCCGTAGAGCTGGAGGTTGAAAAAATGCTCGGTCTTGACGGCAAGGAACAGATTGAGGAATACGGACTCGAGCCGTTCATCACAAAATGTAAGGAATCTGTTTGGAAATACAAGGGTATGTGGGAGGATTTCTCAAGCACCGTCGGCTTTTGGGCGGATATGGACGACCCCTATGTGACCTACGACAACAACTTCATCGAATCCGAGTGGTGGGCGCTTAAAAAGATTTGGGACAAGGGACTTTTGTACAAGGGTCACAAGATAGTCCCCTACTGCCCGCGCTGCGGAACGCCGCTTTCCTCGCACGAGGTGGCTCAGGGATATAAGGATGTCAAGGAACGCTCCGCGACCACGAAATTCAAAGCTGCGGGCGAGGACAACACCTATTTCCTCGCATGGACAACAACACCGTGGACGCTTCCGTCAAACGTCGCGCTCTGCGTGAATCCGGAGGAAACATATGTAAAAATAAAGGTTGAGGACACCTACTATATACTTGCCGAGGCGCTTGTTTCGGCGAATTTCCCCGACGCGGAATATGAGGTCGCGGAAAAATATGTCGGCAAAGACCTTGAGCGTATGGAATATGAGCCGCTTTACAGCTTTGTAAAGCCGGATAAAAAATGCTGGTACATTACCTGCGACGGCTATGTAACGCTTACCGACGGCACGGGCATCGTACACATCGCGCCCGCGTTTGGTGAGGACGACGCGAATGTCGGACGCAATTACGACCTGCCTTTCGTTCAGCTCGTTGACGGCAAGGGCGAAATGACCGCGGAAACTGCATGGGCGGGAACATTCTGCAAGGACGCGGACAAGCTCATTCTGCAAGACCTTGATGAGCGCGGATTGCTGTTTAACGCGCCGAAATTCGAACACAGCTACCCGTTCTGCTGGAGATGCGACACGCCGCTTATTTATTACGCGCGCGACACATGGTTCATAAAAATGACTGCGGTAAAGGACGACCTTATCCGCAACAACAACACAATAAATTGGATTCCCAAAACCATCGGCGAGGGCAGATTCGGCGAATGGCTTAAAAACGTTCAGGATTGGGGTTTGAGCCGCAACCGCTATTGGGGCACGCCGCTTAATATTTGGGAATGCGAATGCGGCAAGCGCCACGCGATAGGCTCTATCGAGGAGCTGAAGTCGATGTCCGACAACTGCCCGGACGATATTGAGCTGCACCGCCCGTACATCGACGCGGTAACGATAAAATGTCCCGACTGCGGTAAGGAAATGCACCGCGTTTCGGAGGTTATAGACTGCTGGTTCGACTCCGGCTCTATGCCGTTCGCGCAGTGGCATTACCCGTTCGAAAACGAGGATATATTTAAGGAAAACTTCCCCGCCGACTTCATAAGCGAAGCTGTCGACCAAACGCGCGGCTGGTTCTATTCCCTGCTCGCAATTTCGACGCTTATATTCAATGAAGCGCCGTACAAAAACGTAATCGTTCTGGGCTTGGTTCAGGACGAGAACGGTCAGAAAATGAGCAAATCCAAGGGCAACGCGGTTGACCCGTTCGACGCGCTCGAAAAGCACGGCGCGGACGCGATACGCTGGTACTTCTACGAAAACAGCGCGCCGTGGCTGCCGAACAAATTCCACGACGGCGCGGTTACCGAGGGACAGCGCAAGTTTATGGGCACGCTTTGGAACACATACGCGTTTTTCGTGCTGTACGCGAATATCGACGAGTTCGACGCGACGAAGTACACGCTTGAATATGACAAGCTCGCCGTAATGGACAAATGGCTTTTATCGCGGCTTAACACGCTTATAAAGACGGTTGACGAGAATCTGTCGAACTACCGCATAACCGAAACGGCGCGCGCGTTGGACAGCTTTGTCGACGAGCTGTCGAATTGGTATGTGCGCCGCTCGAGAACGCGCTTCTGGGTTAAGGATATGCCGCAGGACAAAATTAACGCGTATATGACGCTCTACACTGCGCTGGTTACGGTATGCAAGCTGGCGGCGCCGATGATTCCGTTTATGACCGAGGATATATATCAAAACCTCGTGCGAAGCATTGACGCTGACGCACCGGAGAGCATACATTTATGCGATTTCCCTACAGCGGATGAGGCAATGACAGACAGCGAGCTTGAAACGAAGATGGACGAGGTGTTAAACGTTGTCGTCTTGGGAAGAGCGTGCCGCAACACGGCTAATATCAAGAACCGTCAGCCGATAGGCAAGATGTACGTAAAGGGCGAGCCGCTCGACGACTTCTACAAGGAGATTATCGAAAACGAGCTTAACGTGAAATCGGTTGAATTCACCGACGACGTGTCGCAATTTACGGCGTACTCGTTTAAGCCGCAGTTAAGAACGCTCGGCAGACGCTTCGGAAAGGACATCAACACCGTAAAGGAAATACTTGCGAATATCGACTCAAGCGCGGCGATGGCGGAGCTTAACGCGTCGGATGAGCTTACGATAAACGTAAACGGCGTCGATGAAAAGCTCGCACGCGAAGATCTGCTGATTGAATCGGTGCAGTCCGACGCGTATGTTTCAAGCGCCGACAAGGGCATAACGGTTGTGCTTGACACGAACCTCACCGACGCGCTTATCGAAGAGGGCTTTGTGCGCGAGGTTATCTCGAAAATTCAGACAATGCGCAAGGACGCGGGATTTGAGGTTATGGACAACATCAAGGTCTACGAATCCGGCAGCGACAAGGTCACGGGCATAATTAACAAAAATGCCGAAGGCATTAAAAACGACGTTTTGGCGGTCGAGATAATAAACGGAAAAGGCGGATTCCAAAAGGAATGGAATATCAACGGCGAAAATGTAACGCTCGGCGTTGAAAAGATTTGATAAAATAAAAAACGGTTTGCGATTAATCGGAGTGTTCGCTCCGCAATCGCAAACCGTTTTTTTATTCGGTTACATTCAACGGCTGCCATACAGCCTCAAACTTCGGCACCGCCGCGTATGCGAGATTCAAAAGCATATTACGCTGTCCCTCGTCGCTTCCGGAGCCTGCCGTGATTTTTATATAGCACCCTCTGTCGTATATGTTAATCGACGGGAACGCGATATACGCGCTCTCGCCAAGCTCGGCTATGTCCTCCGCCGTGGTTCTTGCCGCCTTGCCGACCGCGTATTCGTTCCAAACATCGTCCGCCGACACGCTTTCGTTATACTGCGTGATTTTTATTTCGACGGTATCCGCCATACCTATCGGCTCGGTGCGGTAAAGCACGGACGCGGTATTGCCGTCGCGCATCACGCCGTCCGATACAAGCTCGTAATCCACATATGCCGCCACATCGTCAAGCGTAAGGATTTCGGACGGGTCAATCTCCGGAACGGGTGTCGGCGAAGGCTCCGCAAACATAGCGCCGCCGCACGACGCAAGCATTATAACGCATATAAGGCTTGCCGCCGCCAATAAAAACTTTTTCATACAGCTCTCCTGTTTTTATTCCTAAAATAACCGCAAAGGCGCTAATCACTTTTTCGCGATTACTTCCCTCGCCTGTTTTGCTATATTTTCCGCCGTTAAGCCGTAGGCTTCAAACAGCTCCGCCGGTTTTCCCGACTGTCCGAACTGCTCCGTGCCGATAATCTTAACCGGACACGGCGCGTTTTGACATACGACCTCGCTTACGGCGCTGCCCAATCCGCCCATAATGTAATGCTCCTCGGCTGTCACAATCGCGCCGGTTTCCTTTGCCGCCTTTGTTATAAGCTCCGCGTCAATCGGCTTAATCGTATGGATGTTTATAACTCTCGCGCTTATTCCGTCTGCCGCAAGCAGCTCCGCCGCCTTGAGCGACTCCTGAACCATAAGACCCGTGCCGATAAGCGTCACGTCAGTGCCGTCCTTTAAGGTCACGCCCTTGCCAAGCTCGAATTTGTAATCCGCGGGGTTGACATCCTCGACCGCGAGTCTGCCAAAGCGCATATAAACGGGGCCGTCGTGCTCGATAGCCGCCTTGACCGCAAGCTGCGCCTCGATATCATCCGCCGGATTGATAACAACCATGCCCGGGATGGTGCGCATAAGACCGATGTCCTCAAGGCACTGGTGCGATGCGCCGTCCTCGCCTACGGATATACCCGCGTGGGTCGCGCCGATTTTAACGTTCAAATGCGGATAGCCTATCGAGTTTCTTATCTGCTCGAACGCTCTGCCCGCCGCGAACATCGCGAACGTGGACGCGAACGCAATCTTGCCGCAGGACGCGAGTCCCGCCGCAACGCACATCATATCCGCCTCGGCAATGCCCATATTGATAAATCTTTCGGGGCATTCCTTTTTGAATGTATCTGTTTTTGTGGACTTTGAAAGGTCAGCGTCAAGTACAACGACATTCGGGTTGGGAATGCCGTATTTTACAAGCGCGTTTCCGTATGATACTCTTGTAGCTGTTTTTCCCATTATAACTGCGCCTCCAATCCCGCGATTTTCTCGTTAAGCTCCGCGATTGCCTGATTATACTGCTCCTCGTTCGGAGCGCTTCCGTGCCATGCGGCGTTATTTTCCATAAACGAAACGTTTTTGCCCTTGACCGACTTCATAATTACCGCCGTCGGCTTGCCCTTTGTCGCCTTTGCCTCGGCAACCGCAGCCTCAAGCTCGTTAAAGTCGTGCGCGCTGCATTTTATAACGTGCCAGCCGAACGCCTTGAATTTCTCGTCAATCGGCGTCGGGTTCATTACCTTTGTAATATCGCCGTCAATCTGCAAGCCGTTGTTGTCAACGAAAATCATAAAGTTGTCGAGCTTATAATGCGGAGCGAACATCGCCTGTTCCCAAACCTGTCCCTCTTCAAGCTCGCCGTCGCCTAAGATTGAATATACTCTGTAATCCTTGTTATCGAGCTTCGCCGCAAGCGCCATACCGCCCGCGACGCACACGCCCTGACCCAAGGAGCCGGTCGACATATCCACGCCCGGAACCTTTCCCAAAACGGGGTGTCCTTGCAGAAAGCTGCCGAAGCTTCTCAAATTCTTCATCTCCGCGGGGTCGAAAAATCCGCGCTCGGCAAGAGTGCCGTAAAGCGCCGGAGCGGTGTGTCCCTTTGATAAAACGAAACGATCTCTGTCCTCCATTGTCGGATTTTTCGGGTCGATGTTCATTTCCTCAAAATAGAGATAGGTAAGTACATCCGCGATTGAAAGCGAACCGCCCGGATGTCCCGATGCCGCGTTATAAACGCCGCATAAAGCGTTCTTGCGAACCTTGTTCGCTATAATGGACAGCTCTGTTATTCTTTTTGCATCCATTTTTGTTCCTCCTTAAAAATTTTTTATTATTAAAATTTAATAATCGTATCAAAAAGCGTTCTCGTATGCCGCGCTCATAATCTCGTTAAGCCTTTCGTGCTTACCCGAGAGGTACAAATAACCCAAAAGCGCCTCAAACCCCGTCGCGCGGCGGTAATCTCTTATATCCGCATTTTTCGGCGAGCTGTACGCCTTGGCGTTGCGTCCGCGCTTATACACCGCCGTTTCATCCTCGGTGAGCATATCGGCTATCGCCGTTATGCTTTCGGACTGCGCGTGTGCTTTTACATATTTTACCGACTGCAAATGCAGCTTGTGCGCCGGCAGGTCGCTGTGCTCCTCTATAACGCGGCTTCGCACATACAGCTCATACACGCTGTCGCCGATATACGCAAGCACAAGCGGCGAATAGAGCGACGGCTTTTTTTCGCCGCGAGCGGCTGCTATATTGTTAAAATCTTCCATTATTCCGCATAGCTCCATTGCACGCCCATCGGCGTGTCCTTTAAAATTATATTCATTGATTTGAGCCTGTCGCGGATTTCATCCGCTTTTGCCCAATCCTTCGCCGCGCGCGCCGCGTCGCGCTCCTTTATAAGCTCCTCAATCTCATCATCGAGAGATTTCGCCGCCTGCTTTTGGAAAAGTCCCAGAACCTCGCCAAGCTCGCGTATCTTCCCTATTGTTTTTTCAACTATGCTTTTCGCGTTCTGCTCCGTATCCGAAAGCTCGGTGTTTGACGCGTAAACTATATCGAATATCGCGGAAATCGCGTCGGCGGTGTTTAAATCGTCATCCATAGCGCTTATGAAATGAGCCTTGCATTCGTCGAGCTTTTTCGAAAACGCCTGCTCCGCCTCGGTTTCCGCGCGGTCGGCGCTGTTTTTAAGCAAAAAGTCCAAATGCTCCAGGCAGGTATACACGCGCTCAACCGACGACTTCGACTGCTCCATAAGCACATCGGAAAAATTAATCGGATTTCTGTAATGCGCCGACAGCATAAAGTAGCGGATAACCTCGCTGTCGTATTTTTCGCGTATGTCGCGGACGGTAAAGAAATTGCCGAGCGACTTGCTCATCTTTTTATTGTCAACATTTATATAGCCGTTGTGCATCCAATAGCGCGCAAATTCCTTGCCGCAGTGCGCGCACTCGCTCTGCGCTATCTCGTTCTCGTGGTGCGGGAAAATCAAATCCTGACCGCCGGAATGGATATCTATGGTTTCGCCGAGGTACTTTTCCGCCATCGCGCTGCACTCTATATGCCAACCCGGGCGTCCCATTCCCCACGGACTTTCCCACGCCGGTTCGCCCGGCTTTTGCTTCTTCCATACCGCGAAATCCACGGGGTCGCGCTTTTCGTCGTCGACGCTTATTCTCGCGCCCGCTTCCAACTCCTCGAGCGGCTGCTTAGACAGCTTGCCGTAGGACTTGAATTTTTTGGTCGAGAAATACACATTCCCGCCGACGTTATACGCGTAACCGCCGTCGACAAGCTTCTCGATAAGCGCGATTATCGCGTCGATATTTTCGGTCGCTTTGGGATGATATGTCGCCTCGTGAACGCCGAGCGCCCTCGCATCGTCAAAATACTCGGCAATAAACCGCTCGCCAAGCTCCTTGACGGTTATGCCCTCCTCGTTAGCGCGGTTTATCATCTTATCGTCTATATCGGTGAAATTCTGCACAAACGTCACCTTGTAGCCGCTGTATTCCAAATAACGGCGGAGCGTGTCAAAAATAATAAGCGGACGCGCGTTGCCGATGTGAATATAGTTATACACCGTAGGGCCGCAGGAGTACATTTTAACCTCGTTCGGCACAAGCGGCACGAATTCCTCTTTTCTTCTTGTCATTGTGTTATATATTTTCATAACCGTTATTCCCCTTTTAATCACCCGCCGAAAATCGCTGCGGAATCATCTTAATTGCCTATATTATACCTCAAAAATTTGCATAAATCAACTGTTATTTGGACTTTTGATATATTTTTGTGTAGGTTTACAATAGATGTGTTACATCCCGCGATAATTTGTTACGAGATGAAC
>JAJPXA010000175.1:1872-2518 GCA_021205715.1 Bacillota bacterium | reverse complement strand
GTCCAAGAGTGGATTTTCTGATTTAGAATTTTCGTATGCTGGTTTTTCACATTCGGGCTCGGGTGGTGCATCCTCAATTTCTGAAAGATTTTTCGGTTGCTCGTAAACGACATATTCATAATTTTTGAATTGTCCTTTGGCGTCTCTTTTTCTGCCGACGCGTTCCAAATAGCCAAACGCCACCAATTCATCCACCGCGCTTTTTATCGAGGTCATACCGGCGAGATTTAATTTTTCCAACCCGCTCAATGTTAAATCCCATTCATCGGGTAAACTTAATATGAACGACATAAGACCTTTTGCTTTGAGCGATAAATCCTTGTTTCGTAAATGGTGATTTGACATCACCGTAAAATCTCTTGTTTTTTCAACCCTAAAACATTTCATTTTCAATATCCTCCGCTTTCTTAAAATTTTTAGCTCTGTCGGAATATCCCGCAAGAGTGCAAGCCGCCATAATAAAAGCGCCGAAGCATACTCCGACGCAAAAACCGATTATATAGCCTATCATTTTAAATTATCCTCCATTCCAATTTTAGAGTTATTCGGGCAATAAAAAATGAGATGTAATTTGTCGAAACATCTCATTTTGTGAAAATATTAAATTTTGCATTGTTTATACCTGTCCTAAAACCCTTGATTTTAT
>JAJPXA010000175.1:0-1862 GCA_021205715.1 Bacillota bacterium | reverse complement strand
GTTTTTGCGCGTGGAATAATTTAATTTACAAGGAGGAAAAATTATGAAAAAAAGGTTGGTTAGTTTTATTTTGGTGTTAGCAATGATATGCGCGTTTGTACCGTGTTTTCACGCTGTCGAGAGCGGCACTTGCGGAGATAATGTGACGTGGGTTTTCGACGACGGAACGCTGACGATTAGTGGTAGCGGGGATATGGAGAATTATACCCCTATGGCGTCAGTTCCGACCTGGGGATGGCTTGGCACAATAACAGATGTTATTGTTGAAAACGGTGTAACAAGCATTGGCGAAGGTGCATTCTACGGTTGTGATAGTTTGACAAATATAGAAATTCCGAGCAGTGTGACAAACATAGGCGTTGGTGCTTTCTATGATTGCAACAAATTAACAAGTATAAATATACCGAATGGCGTAACAAGTATTAGAAACTCTACATTTCAAGGTTGCGGCAGTTTAACAAGTATAGAGATTCCCAACAGCGTTACAAGTATTGGCGGGTATGCGTTCAATGACTGCGCTGATTTAACCGACGTTTATTACGACGGTAGTTATTGGGAATGGGAAATGATAAGTATTGGTTCAGGTAATGACGAGCTTATCTACGACGCTACAATTTACTTCAGCAGTACCGTAAATCACGGTCCCATTTCTGTAAGCACAAGCGTATCAAGCACACCAAGCTCTTGGGCAGCTTCGGAGGTATCAGAAGCGGAAGGTGCCGGACTTATTCCAAGCAGTGTCAGAAAAGACTACCAAGCTAATATCACGCGTAAGCAATTTTGTGAAATGGTCGTATTGGCGTATGAAAAAATAAGCGGCAAAACTGCCGAAACGGGGAACGTGTCATTTAATGATACGTCAAACGCCGAAATTTTAAAGGCGGCAAATTTGGGAATAGTCAACGGCGTTGGCGGTGGTTCATTCGCACCGAATGAGTATATAACAAGACAGGAAATTTCGGTTATGCTTACAAGAATGATTGACTGCGCCGTGTCATACGCAAATGTAAATATTTACAACAGCAATAATTTTGCCGATTCGGACAATATAAGCGATTGGGCGCTTCCGGCGGTTAATTTTGCGTATGATAATGGAATAATGCAGGGTGTCGGCGATAATAAAATAGCTCCGCTCAGTAATACGACTTGCGAGCAGGCGGTTTTGTTGGTATATAGAACTGTTGAGAAATATGATATAGGCAATCTTTATTACAGTCAACCGAATGAAGATAATCTTGTTACGGATGATGAAACAAAAATAACCTTTATCAATAACGAATTGATTTTGCATATGGTGACAGATACTCCGTTAGTGGATGTTCAGGATTTGGCTGAAAAATATGACGGCGAGATAGTCGGCGAGATCACGGTAGCCGATACATATCAAATAAGATTTGACAACACCTATGAATATTCCGATATGGAGGATTTAATTGACGATTTGGAATCGGAGAGCGATGTTTCGTGGGTATCACTGAATATGGCTTTTGAAATAAGTGCCGATTACTATCCCGCAAGTGATACAAAATGGGAGGATGATTGGGGTGATGAAAACCCAACAGGTTTAAACTGGGGTGTTGAAGCAATAAACGCACCGGCGGCATGGGATTATAAGGATTATATGACGTATACAAATGTGGGTGTTTTTGATAACTGCTTTTATGAACATGAGGATCTGGCATATAGCGGCTTATATTATAATCATCCGGATGAAATAGGTGATAGTCATGGTACACATGTTTCAGGTATCATTGCAGCGGGATTTGATAATGGCATCGGTATAAGCGGAGTTGCGCCATATGTTAATTTGTACGGTTTTTCATATGCAAGCTCTTTGTTAAGTGGCTATAGTTATACTATAC
>JAJPXA010000059.1 GCA_021205715.1 Bacillota bacterium | reverse complement strand
AAAAATACTATCGCGCGGATAGTATTTTCCGACTGTTAACCTTCGGTACCGTTTAACGCGATTGTTGTGCTGCTCAAATCTATCGCGTCGGTTTTTTCCTTGTAAATAACTATCGGCTCCGCGCCGTTTGTTATACACTCCTTTGTGATAACAATCTGTTTTATGTTCTCATCGGACGGTGTGTCAAACATAATGTCCGAAAGAACATCCTCTATTATTGAGCGCAAGCCTCTTGCGCCGGTATTGCGTTTTATCGCCTTTTTCGCGATTTCCTCCACCGCGTCGTCGGCAAAGGTCAATTCGACGTTATCAAATCCCAAAAGAGCCACATATTGCTTTATAAGCGCGTTTTTCGGCTCTGTGAGGATTTTTACCAAAGCGTCTTTGTCAAGCAGGTCGAGCTTCGCGTATACGGGCAGTCTGCCCACAAATTCGGGAATAAGTCCGTATTTTGTCAAATCCTGCGGTATAAGCTTGTCAAGCAGCTCGTTCGTCGAAAAATCGCGCTTGCTTGATATTTCCGCGCCGAATCCGAGCGACTTTTTGCCTATTCTGTTTCCTATTATTTTCTCTATTCCGTCAAACGCGCCGCCACATATAAAGAGTATATTGGTCGTGTCGATTTGTATAAACTCCTGATGCGGATGCTTTCGTCCGCCCTGAGGCGGGACGGAGGCTACCGTGCCCTCAAGCACCTTTAAAAGCGCCTGCTGCACTCCTTCGCCCGAAACATCGCGCGTTATTGACGGGTTTTCGGATTTTCTTGAAATTTTGTCAATCTCGTCGATATATATTATGCCTTTTTCCGCGGCTTCTATGTCGTAATCCGCGGCTTGGATAAGCTTTAAAAGAATGTTTTCAACATCCTCGCCGACATATCCCGCTTCGGTAAGCGACGTGGCGTCGGCGATAGCGAACGGCACGTTTAAAATTCTCGCGAGATTTTGCACCAAAAACGTTTTGCCCGAGCCGGTAGGACCAACCATCAAAATATTGCTTTTTTGAAGCTCGACATTTTTCGCTGTATTCTGATGCTCTATTCTCTTGTAATGATTATATACCGCAACCGACAATATTTTCTTTGCTTTTTCCTGACCGATTACGTATTGGTCAAGATATTCCTTAATTTCTCTCGGCTTTGGCAATGCGGAGTTCGCATAGCCGTAGAACTCGAACGGTGATACATCCTCGATAAGAGAATTGCATATTTCCACGCAGTTGTTGCAAATATATACGTCCGGGCCGGAGAGAAGTCTTGCCACTTCCATTTCGGTTTTTCCGCAGAACGAGCATCTTCTCGGTCTTCTGTCATCCATAAAAATCTCCATTCCGCCGCCCTGCGGCGGCACAAATAGTTATTAAACGCTCTCTTATCGGCAAGGCAGGGGATGATAAGAGAATTTTACGCGCGCGCCGTTTTTTCAAAATCAAAGATTTTGAAAAATTCGGCGGTAATGCGCGTCAAATATGATTTATTTTCTTGAAACAATAACCTCGTCGATAAGTCCGTATTCCTTTGCCTGCTCGGCAGTCATAAAGTTATCGCGTTCCGTGTCCTCACAGAGCTTTTCGTAGGTTTGACCCGTGCGCTCGGCTAAGATAGTGTTCATCTTTTTCTTTGTTTCAAGCAAGTGGTCGGTGTATATCTTGACATCGGTCGCCTGACCGCTTACACCGTTTCCGCCTATTAACGGCTGATGTATCATAACCTCGCTGTTCGGGAGCGCCATACGCTTGCCCTTTGTTCCCGCCGCAAGCAGGAACGCGCCCATACTTGCCGCCATACCTATGCAGATGGTCGAAACGTCGCATTTGATATACTGCATAGTGTCATAAATTGCCATACCCGCGGTTATACTTCCCCCGGGGCTGTCAATATAAAACTGTATATCCTTATCGGGATCCTTCGCCTCCAAAAACAGCATCTGCGCCACTACAAGGCTTGCTGTCGCATCGGTCACTTGATCTGCCAAAAATATTATTCTGTCCTCAAGCAATCTTGAATAAATATCGTAAGAACGCTCTCCTCTGTTGGTTTGCTCAACAACCATTGGTACCAATGCCATAACAAATCATATCCTTTCCGAAAATTAATATTTAAATAAGGTAATTATTTAACCGACGCTTTATTCACGAGCATATCAACCGCGTTTGACAAAGCGACGTCTTTTCTGATGTTTTCAAGCTCTTTTTCGCCGAGAAGCTCTTTAATCTTGTCGGTTTCCATATTATACTTTTTCGCCATATCCGCAATCTGCATTTCAACCTCATCGTCTGTTGCGGTAATGCCCTCGGCATTGGTGATTGCCTCAACAACAAGCGATGTGTTGACCTGCTTTTCGGCGCGCTCCTTAAACTGAGCGCGAATCTGCTCCATAGTTTGCGATGTGTACTCCGCGTACGTTTCGAGCGTCATACCCTGATATGAAAGACGCTGAGCGAAATCGTTTACAAAATTATCAATCTGCGCCTCAATCATAGCTTCGGGGATATAAACCTCCGCATTTTCGACAACCTTATACAAAACCGCGTTTT
>JAJPXA010000024.1 GCA_021205715.1 Bacillota bacterium | reverse complement strand
CCCGCTTTAGGCTGCTGCAACAACGTTGCGCGCTGAACTATAATCATAAAGGCCGGCACGGTACCCGCGAAGAGCGGCGCATACGGCGCGGGAATCGGCGGCGGCTACGGCGGCGGCGGTACAGATATAACGATTACGGACGGTGTTGTTACCGCCTCGGGCGGCACCGACGCTTACGGCTACGGCTATGACGCGGCGGGAATCGGCGGCGGTCACCGCGGCGCGGGCGATGATATTTTAATCAGCGGCGGCTATATCAAGGCGGCGGCGGGCGGCTCCAACGCGGACGCGATAGGCAGCGGCAGCAGCGTAAGCTACAGCAGCGGCGACGAAACCGTGTCCGTTACGGGCGGCTATTTCGCTTATGATGTCAGCGATATTGTAAGCGACGGCTACGAGCTTGCGGATAACACCGATTCGGCAACAAAAGCGGAATATCCGTATGTCGTGGCGGCGTCTTACGGCGATTTCCTGATTAAGAGCGATAGCGAATATTCCTATACCGACGGCGTTCTTACCATATCGGAGGGCGGCGACTACGTTATTTCGCTCAAATCGGGCATAGAAAGCACCGCCGACACGATAAAGATTACATCGGAGGACGATGTTAAGATAACATTAAGCGGCGTGAGCATAGAAAGCTCCGAAACAGCGCCGATTTTGATTGCGGACGGCGCGGGCAATGTCACAATAACGCTCAGCGGCGATAACACGCTTACGGCAACCGCGTCCGCATACGCGGGATTGCAGAAGGAATCGAGTAACACACTTACAATAACCGGCGAGGGCAGTCTTACCACCACGGGCGGCGACGGCGGCGCGGGAATCGGCGGCGGCAACGGCGCGGACGGCACGAATATTACGATTGCGGGCGGCACGATTACCGCGAAGAGCGGCGCATACGGCGCGGGAATCGGCGGCGGCTATAACGGCACCGGCACGGGCATTAAAATATGCGGCGGCTATATCAGCGCGGCGGGTTATTACGCTGTCGGCAGCGGCGCGGGCGGCTCCGAGGCGAGCGTCACGGTCAGCGGCGGCTATTTCGCCGACGGCGACACGGCGGGCACGGTCTACGGCATAACAGTCGCGGACGGCTGCGGCGTATATGACAGCGGCGACAGCGATTACCCGTATATGGTATCGTCGAGCGCGGACGCATTCACGGTTACGACGTCCGTCGCGGGCGGTTATATATATGAAGATAATCTTCTTACCATAACCGAGGGCGGCGCGTATACGATAACGATGAACACAGCCGCGGGCGTAACAAGCACCGGCACCGACACGATAAAGGTAACGGCGGACGATGATGTTACGATAACGATTGACGGCTTGAATATAACAAACGCCAAAGCGTCGCCGTTTGAGATAGACGGCGGCGGAGATGTCGCGCTTATATTGAGCGGCGATAACGAATTTAACGCGGCCGACTCTTATGCCGGTTTGCAGAAAACCTCGACCGCAAACACGCTTACGATAAGCGGTGACGGCAGCCTAACCGCGACCGGCGGCTTTTATGCCGCAGGCATCGGCGGCGGTGAAAATGCGGACGGCACGAATATTATAATAAAGAGCGGCACAATTACGGCAGAGAGCCTCGCTTACGGCGCGGGCATTGGCGGCGGCCGCTACGGTGCAGGTACAGGCATTAAGATAAGCGGCGGCTATATTGACGCGCGCTCTACGAGCGGCGACAATATAGGAAGCAGCACGTCCGGCGGCACGGCTGATGTTACAATCACCGGCGGCTATTTCGCGGACTATAATTATGTAGCGGGGCAAACAACGGTTTACGGTATAACTCCCGCGGACGGTTACGGCGTATACGCGAGCGGCAATGACGATTACCCCTGCGTTGTAATGTCCTCATCCGCATCGGCGTTTGTCGTGACGGGCGGCGATTATACCTACAGCGGTAATCTGCTTACCGTGACGGGCGGCGGCGAATATACGATAGCGATGAACACAGCCGCGAACATAACAAGCACCGAAACCGACACGATTAAGGTTACATCGTCCGAGGATGTTACGATAACGCTTGTCGGCTTGGATATAACAAATACGGACGCGCCGCCGCTTGAGATAAACGGCAGCGGAAATGTCACGCTTATATTGAGCGGCACAAATACCTTTGACGCGAGCAATGACGGCTACGGCGAAGACTATGCCGCATTACAGAAAACCTCGGTAGGAAATACGCTTACGATAACCTGCGAAACCAATGACGATACCGACAGCCTGACCGCCACCGGCGGCTGTTACGGCGCAGGTATAGGCGGCGGCGAATGGGGCGACGCCTACAATATCATTATAGAGGGCGGTACAATTACCGCCACCGGCGGCGACGGCGGTGCCGGAATCGGCGGCGGCTACGAGGGCGCGGGCAGTAATATCAAGATAAACGGCGGCACTGTCACGGCAAACGGCGGCTATTACGCTGCGGGAATCGGCGGCGGCGATTATGGCAGCGGAAGATATATTACCATAAACGGCGGACAAATCACGGCAAGCGGAGAAAGCGGCTGCTCGGGAAT
>JAJPXA010000187.1 GCA_021205715.1 Bacillota bacterium | reverse complement strand
GTATAATAAATAGGGCAGAGCCTCGAGAAAGCGCGCTTATAGCCTCAACTTCATATTCGTAATTATTATTTCAAAACGGGAGAATACTATGAAAAAAGCATTGATTGTAGTTGATTATCAGAATGATTTTGTTATCGGCAGCCTTGGTTTTGCGGGTGCGGAGCGGCTTGACGCGGTGATTTGCGGTAAAATCAGGGAATGCCGCGCAGACGGCGGCGCGGTCATATTTACTATGGACACCCACGGCGCAAGCTATGCCGAAACTCGCGAGGGCAGGAACCTGCGTATGCCGCACTGCATACGCGGAACTGACGGGTATCGGCTGTACGGTGAATGCGCGAAGCTCAAAACGGACGGCGATTTGGTATTTGAAAAACCGACTTTCGGCAGTATGGAGCTGGCGCGGTATCTTGAAAAATCGGATTTTGCTCAAATTGAGCTGTGCGGCTTGGCGGCAAACATTTGCGTTTTGTCAAATGCCGTGCTTGCGCGCGCGGCATTGCCGGAGGCTGAAATAATCGTTGACGCCGCAGCGACCGCGTCTGCGGATGCCGATTTGACACGAAAAGCGTTTGATATTATGGAGGGATTGCAGATTTCGGTAATCAACAGACGGAGGAAAGCGGAATGAACGTAAGGGACACGAAAAATTACACTATGCTTTGCGACTTTTATGAATTCACAATGAGCAACGGCTATTTTAAAACGGGTATGTATAAGAAAATCACTTATTTCGACGTGTTTTTTCGGCAAATTCCCGACGGCGGCGGATTCGCGGCAGCCGCGGGACTGGAGCAGGTGGTTGAATATATAGAAAATCTCCGTTTTTATGACGAGGACATTGAGTATTTGAGAAACAAAGGCATTTTCGACAACGAATTTTTAGATTATTTAAAGGACTTCCGTTTTACCGGCGATATTTACGCTGTTCCGGAGGGTACGCCGGTGTTCCCGGGCGAGCCGATAATGACCGTGCGGGCGCGGGCGATAGAGGCGCAGCTTATAGAAACCTTTGTGCTGCTGTCGCTTAATCATCAGTCGCTTATCGCGACAAAGGCGAACAGGATAGTGCGCGCGGCGCGGGGGAGAGCGGTATCGGAGTTTGGTTCGCGGCGCGCGCAGGGCGCGGACGGCGCGGTTTTGGGCGCGCGAGCCGCGTATATCGGCGGCTGTTCCGCCGCCGCCTGCGCGCTTACCGAACGCGATTATTCCGTCCCCGCGTTCGGCACTATGGCGCATTCGTGGGTTCAGATGTTTGATGACGAGTACACCGCGTTTAAAACCTATTGCGAGCTGTATCCAAACAACGCGACTCTTTTGGTCGATACCTATAACGTTATAAAAAGCGGCATTCCCAACGCTGTCCGCGCGTTTTCCGAGGTGCTTGTGCCGAAGGGCATTACGGATTTCGCGATACGCCTTGATTCGGGGGATATAACCTACCTATCTAAAACCGCGCGGTGTATGCTTGACGACGCGGGGCTTAACAACTGTAAAATCGTGGTTTCAAACTCGCTCGACGAATTTATAATACGCGATTTGCTTTTGCAGGGCGCGAAAATCGATTCGTTCGGGGTAGGCGAGAGGCTTATAACCTCGGCGAGCAATCCGGTGTTCGGGTGCGTCTATAAGCTCGCGGCGGTTGAAAACGAAAGCGGTGAAATAATACCGAGGATTAAGCTCAGCGAAAACGTGGCAAAAATTACAAATCCGCATTTTAAAAAGGTCTACAGATGCGTCGACCGCGAAAGCGGAATGGCGCTCGCGGATGTGATATGTCTGCACGACGAGGTGATAGACGACAGCAAGAATTACGAGATATTCGACCCCGATTTCATATGGAAGCGTAAGGTGCTGCGTAATTTTGAGGCAAAGGAACTGCTTGTGCCGATTTTTAAGGATGGCAGGCGGGTGTATAATCTGCCGAAAATAAATGAAATCCGCTCGTACTGCAAGGAGCAAATCGACTGCCTGTGGGATGAGGTAAAGCGTTTTGAAAATCCGCATAAATACTATGTCGACCTGTCGCAAAAATTATGGGATGTAAAACAAAGTCTGCTTGCCAAAGGAAATTGATTGGATCAACATCAATAAAGCAGACAGGCAAACTCAACCCGCAGTAGATAAAAAATACGACAGACGCTTATCTGAAAAACGTCTGTCGTAATTTATATTGGTCGGGATGACAGGATTTGAACCGTTATCCGAGTATTTAAGTTTTGCGGAGCAAAACTATCGAGGGCGAGCCGTAAGGCTCGGGTTCAAATCCCGAACTAACGCAAAAAAATAAGGTATATGCTTTAAGATAAGCATATGCCTTAAAAAAATTGGTCGGGATGACAGGACTTGAACCGTTATCCGAGTATTTAAGTTTTGCGGAGCAAAACTATCGAGGGCGAGCCGTAAGGCTCGGGTTCAAATCCCGAACTAACGCAAAAAAATAAGGTATATGCTTTAAGATAAGCATATGCCTTAAAAAAATTGGTCGGGATGACAGGATTTGAACCTGCGGCCCCTACGTCCCGAACGTAGTGCTC
>JAJPXA010000054.1:2205-2555 GCA_021205715.1 Bacillota bacterium | reverse complement strand
AACCGCCACGCGAAGCATTTACAGGAAGCGTCAATATGCATTATAGTCTGCGCCAGAAAGGGCATTGAGGAAGAGGACGAGTTTTTCGAGCAGGACTGCGGCGCGGCGATAGAGAATATCTTGCTCCAAGCGGAGGAAATGGGCTACGGAGCGTGCTGGTGCGGTATTTATCCGAACAAGCACAGAATGAGCGAGGTCGCCTCGGTATTGAGCCTTGACGCGACGCCAATCGCGGTAATAACAGTCGGAAAATCCGACGAGGAGCCGAAAATGCGCGGATTCTACGATGAGAGCCTTGTGACGGTTATATAACAAATTTAAGATGCTTCCCCGTTCGAAGCCGCGCCGGA
>JAJPXA010000054.1:0-2195 GCA_021205715.1 Bacillota bacterium | reverse complement strand
CGTTTGAACGGCGTTTTAAAATTAACTGATATTTGATTTGACTTTTACGATAATATATTATACAATTATCTGTATCGAGGTGATTTAACATGACCAAAAAAATTATAATTGCCGCGGCGCTGGCGGCGCTGATATTGTCAGGCTGCGGAAACAAGACAAAAAATCAGGAAAATGAGGTAAAAAATCAAGAGTATATCGACGAGCTTACCGCCGCGGGAGCGGACGCGGACGAGATAGAGAAGCTTATCGAGTATGAGAAAACCAATGACGCTCTCCCCGACGGCGGATACGTCGACACCACCGGCAAAACCGTAGCCGAGGCGGCGGAGGAGAACGGTATGACGCTTGAGGAATATATAGCGGAAAACAATCTTCCGGAAAACCTTCCTAGTCTTGTGAGCGAGAATGAGGCGAACTATACCATCCCCGTTTCAAAAATGGCGGAACGCTACGGAATGAGCTTCGAGGAATTTAAGCAGACGCTCGATTTCCCCGACAGCGTCACGGAGGACACGACCTGGGGCGAGGCTTTGGACGAGGTCACAATCGGCGCGTATATAGGCGAGGGAAATGTTGAGTCTTTCAAGGAAAAATACAATCTTCCCGACAGCGTGTCCGCGGACACGAAATGGGGCGAGGTTCGCGAAACGGTTGACGCGGCAAAGCGCGAAAACCGCATAAGCTCGGAATCGGATGAAGAAACGGAAAATGCCGAATAATACCAAAACCGCGGCTTAATCTATTCGGAAGGGTGTGGGACAATATGGATTTTCAGCTTCCGCTTGATGTGTCGGATATACTCGGCGCTTTGAAAAAAAGCGGCTATGAGGCATATGTCGCGGGCGGCGCGGTTCGGGATTTTCTTCTGGGCAAGGCTCCCCACGATTTCGACATAGCGACCTCGGCGCTTCCGTCGGATGTGAAGCGTATTTTCCGCAAAACCGTCGACACGGGCATAAAGCACGGCACCGTAACGGTTATATTAAACGGCGCCGGATACGAGATAACGACTTTTCGCTCCGACGGCGAATACGCCGATTCGCGTCATCCGAGCAATGTGAAATTTGTAAAAAGCGTCAAGGAGGACTGCCGCCGCAGGGATTTTACAATCAACGCTATGATGTACAATCCCGAAACGGGAATTATCGATTTCTTTGACGGGCAAAATGATTTAAAAAACGGAATTATACGCTGTGTCGGCGATCCCGAAAAGCGTTTTTTCGAGGACGCGCTTCGAATGCTGAGAGCCGTCCGATTTTCGGCGTCGCTTTCTTTTGATATTGAAAATTCCGCGCGGCGCGCGATAGAAAAATACGCGTCGCTTATACGCTTTATAAGCAAGGAGCGTATTTTGGAGGAGCTTAACAAAATCCTCCTGTCCGACAATCCCGATTATTTCAGAACGCTTAACGAGCTTGGACTTCTGCACTATATTATGCCGGAGCTGGAGCGGTGCTTCGACGAGCCGCAGAAAAACAAATATCACATATACGACGTGGGCGAGCATATAATGCAGACCGTGAAATACACCCCGCCCGACCTTATAACGCGCTGGGCGGCGCTTATGCACGACATAGGCAAGCCGTGCTGTTCAAGCACGGACAAAAACGGCATCATACATTTCTACGGTCATCACAGAGAAAGCAGGCGCCTCGCGACGGACATTCTGCACCGCCTGCATATGGACGGCGACAGCATTAAAAAAATCGCGGTGCTGGCGGAAAATCACGACATCAGGATAGACACGTCCCCCGCGGCGGTCAAGCGCACGATGGCGCGGTGCGGCGAGGAGCTTTTTCAAAAGCTGATAATACTGCAAAAAGCCGATAATCACGCGAAAAATCCGAAATTTTATCCCGAAAAGCTAAAGCGCATAAACACGGTCGAGAGCATATACAAGGAAATTCTCGCCGAGGGACAGCCGTATTTGGTGCCGCACCTTAAAATAAACGGAAACGACCTTATAAAATTGGGCTTTAAGCCCGGCAAGGATATAGGCGAGGCGCTCAAAACGCTTATAGACGAAATTATAATAAATCCGAGCCTGAATCACCGCGCGTATCTGATAAAGCGCGCGAAGGAGCTTCGTATACGCGGAAAAAATACGCGCTGATGTTTTCGTGTTGAAGGAAATTGTCGATTTTGTAGGTTTACAATAGATGTGTTACATCCCGCGATAATTTGTTACGAGATGA
>JAJPXA010000141.1 GCA_021205715.1 Bacillota bacterium | reverse complement strand
TTGAATTACAGAGGTATCATATCCGACACGGCGCTGTGGACGGATTACTGCAACAGGGACAGTAATGTGTATTATTTGTTGCAAAAGGGTTTGCAGTATTGCAGGACGTATTGATATGGAAATACGACCGATTACGCTAAAAGCAGCAAATGAATTTATCGCGCAGTACCACAGACATCATAACCCGACAGTCGGATGTAAATTTGCTATCAGTTGTTGGGATGATGATAGACTTGTGGGCGTGGCGGTTTGCGGACGACCTGTAAGCCGACATCTTGACGACGGTTTGACGTGTGAGGTTAATCGGCTATGCACGGACGGCACACGCAACGCTTGCAGTATGCTATACGGTGCGTGTTGCCGTGTGGCAAAGGCAATGGGGTATCGCAAAATTATAACGTACATACTACAGTCGGAGAACGGCGCAAGCCTAAAAGCAAGTAATTTTGTATGCGACGGTATCGCGGGCGGAACTCACTGGACAGGCGAGCGCGACAGAGGACAGGCTATACCGCACGAGATGAAAACTCGGTGGAGTAAGGCGTTATAGCAGTTGTCAAGGATTGCTTGACAAGTTAAAATTAGTTTTAAAATTAGTCAATATCATTTTCGTGAGGTCACGAAAATGATAGGGAGGTAAATTTGGGCTTGTATTTGTGGCGGTTTCGTAGGGGCGCCCCTACGAATATTGCACGCACACAAACACAAATTTACGATAGAAAACAGAAAGGAAATTTTTTTATTATGACTATTGACATTACGGAGATTATTATTGCTTTAATCGGGTTGGTGATTGCCGTTTTGGGGACGGTTTTGACTAAGGTTGTTATACCCTGGATTGAGGCGCGGACATCGGAGGCTACGCAGTCGATAATACAAACGGCGGCGGAGGCGGCGGTTTTATTTGTTCAGCAGACAATGGAAAAGGACGAGGACGAAAAGAAGCTTAGCGCGGCTATAGAGAGAGCGGGTATATATTTGGCGGGATATGGGATAACGCTCGACTCGGAGAGTATCGCGGCGGCGGTTGAGGGCGCGTTAAAGGTACTGAAGATTACGGCGGGGGACAGTTGGCAGACGGAATAATCACAATCAATTACGATTTCGGAGGCAGAAAATGTATATTATGGATGTTATCGAAACGGCGGACAGGCTATACCCGAACGAGTATACCACTGCCGAGAAAATACGCTGGATTGACGAGCTGAACGCGAAGATTGCGTCGGAATACCGTAAGATTTACAAGGCGGTCGATTTAAGACCGGACAGCGCGGGCGAATATTTGGCGCCGGAGGGCGTCACTTGGGAGAGCATACATTCTTTGCGCGTCGGCGCGAGGGAGATAAAAAAGGAGGACTTCGCGACGTTCGGCGTGAAATTCGTTTATGGCGTGAAAAACAGGCTTTGTGTGCCGACAAATATTTTCAGGGCGACAGACGTTATACGGGTGATATATCTCGAAGCGGCGGAGGAAATACGCGTTATTAACCTTGACGATGTTACCTTGACGTTCGACGAGAACGGGTTCTATATCGACAAGGAGGTATTTTTGCCGCTTGACGTGGTAAATATCAAGGGCACGATAGGCGGCACGGAAATAGACAAGAATGTTAATGTGTTTCGCTCGTATCTTCCCGAGGTCGACAGCACGGTTTACTATGTCGAGGTTGACGAGGGCGCATTTTCCGACTATGTCGAGGACAGCGCGGAGGGCGAGGTGTCTTTGCGGCGGCTTATCACGGAAAAGACGATATGCCCGACAGGGTACGACGATATGTATATACAGTGGGTATGCGCGAAGATTTGCTATTGGCAGAAAGCGTTTGACTCTTACAATCAGCATATGACGGTGTTCAATCAGCTTTTAAGCGATTACTGGCATTATGTTTTACAAAACGCGCCGGAGCGCGACAATGACAAGTGGCGGGGGTGGATATAATGATTAACATAAGAAACATACCGCTTACGGGGACGTATGAGGATATAGTGAGGCTGCGCGACGCGTATCAGGAGCTTGCGACGGACTTATCAATGGCGCTTGCGGCGCTGGGTATTGACGATACGGACACGACGGAAAAGCTCACAGAGCTTACGGCGGTCACGGCGACGAGGCTTACGGCGGACAAGATTATTACAGAGGACTTGGAAGCGGACGCGGCGGCGGTTGGGGAGCTTACGGCGGATGCGGCGAATATTACGACCGCGAACACGGAGAATATTGTCCTCGCCGACGGCTCGAAAATATACTTTGAAGCAGACGACAACGACAACGAGGAAATACATATAGACAGCACAAGGGTGTATATCGACGCGGGGCGGATATATCTTAACACGAGTAATTTGTTTATAAACGGCACGAGGTATGTGAGTGATTAAGAACATTGGATTTTCTTATCGAGTTTTAAAAGGCTTCTTTTTCCGAGTAAGGTTTTGCAAACAAAACCCGAAAAGTCAAAGACTTTTCGCCCTCACCGGTTTTGCTTCGCAAAACACTAATGTTCGGGTAAGAGAACCAAAAGCGCCAAAGGGCTCTGCCCTTTGGAAACCCGTTTGTTGTAAGATG
>JAJPXA010000220.1 GCA_021205715.1 Bacillota bacterium | reverse complement strand
AAGGCTCGCACGATTGGGAAAACAGTCTTGAAAACGGCATATGGACGTACAGCATAGACGACATAATCGGCGGCTTGCAGGACTGCTACAAAAAAATGACCGAGGACGTGACGGCAAAATACGGCGCGCGTATAACGTCGCTTAAATCGATGGGATTTTCCGCGATGATGCACGGCTATATGGCGTTCGACGAGAACGACAACCTGCTTGTGCCGTTTCGGACGTGGCGCAACACGATAACCGAGGAGGCGTCCGATGAGCTTACGAAGCTTTTCAACTTCCACATTCCGCAGAGATGGAGCATCGCACATCTTTATCAGGCGATATTAAACCGCGAGGAACACGTTTCAAAGATTAGCTTTGTTACGACCCTTGCGGGCTACATTCACTATACCCTGACCGGCAAAAAGGTTTTGGGCATAGGCGAGGCGTCGGGTATGTTCCCGATTGACATAAAGACAAAGGACTACAACCGCGAAATGGTCGATAAATTTGATAAATTGACCGCGTCAAAGGGGTATTCGTTTAAACTTTTGGACGTTATACCGTCCGTTTTGCTTGCGGGCGACGACGCGGGAGTATTGACCGAGGCGGGCGCGAAAATTTTAGACCCGTCCGGTGATTTAAAGGCGGGTATACCGCTTTGTCCGCCGGAGGGCGACGCGGGAACGGGTATGACGGCAACCAATTCCGTAAGGGAGCGCACGGGAAATATCAGCGCGGGCACATCGGTGTTCGCTATGGTTGTGCTTGAGGAGGATTTGAAAAACGTCTACCCCGAGATTGACCTTGTAACCACTCCGACCGGCTCCGCCGTTGCGATGGTTCACTGCAACAACTGCACGTCGGACATTAACGCGTGGGTGAATATGCTAAAGCAATTTTGCGACGCGGCGGGATTCGAGATAAGTATGCCAAAGCTCTACGATATATTCTATTACGAGGCGGCAAAGGGCGGCGCGGACTGCGGCGGACTGCTTGCCTACAATTATTACTCCGGCGAGCACGTTACGGGCTTTAACGAGGGCAGACCGCTCTTTGTGCGCACGCCCGATAACGATTTCACGTTCCGCAATTTCGCGCGCGTGCATTTGTACACCGCTCTGGGCGCGTTAAAGACGGGACTTGATATTCTGCTCAAAAAGGAGAATGTCAAGATAGACAAAATGTTCGGTCACGGCGGTCTGTATAAGACACCCGTTGTCGGTCAGCAGATTTCGGCGGCGGCGATAAACGCGCCGGTGTCGGTTATGTCGACCGCGGGCGAGGGCGGCGCGTGGGGAATAGCGCTTCTCGCCGCGTATATGACCGATAAGGAGGACGGCGAAAAGCTCGAGGACTTCCTTTTAAACAAGGTGTTTAAGGGTGACGAGGGCACGGCGGTTGAGCCTGTCGCGGCGGAGGTCGAGGGATTTAACAAATTCCTTGAAACCTACACAAAGGGACTTGCGATAGAGAGAGCGGCTGTTGAAAATATGGATATGTAACGCGGCAATATAAAACGGCTGCGGCAATGTGAAAATCACTTGCCGCAGCCGTTTTTGATTTTTAAAATCCGACCGTATTAATAAATGTCTTTCCATTCGTAAATGTTGTACTTATCGAATTTAAACGGTTCGCCGAGCATTACCTCCGTGCCGCCGTCCGATGCGGCGGTAACGGTCTTTTCGCCGAGCTTTCCGGCTTTAAACGTATCGCCGCCGGCGCCGGTTATTTCGCCGTCGTGAAGCGCCTTTAACGTATATCCCGCGAGATACCCTATATCCACCGGATTCCAAAGATACATCCATTCGCAGGTGCCGTCTTCTATGTACTGCGCCATTTCCGAGGGGAGTCCCAAACCCGTAAGGCACACATTCGATTTTTTCTTTTTAAGCACCTTTGCCGCCGCAAGCAGTCCGACACAGGTCGGAGCCACGATTACGTCTATATCGGGATTTTTCAGAAGCTCTTCCGCTGCATCCTCGGATTTATTCGAATCATCCTCGCCGTAGGCGATGGTGATTAACGGTGTGTTTTTGTATTTCTGCTCGTTTTCCTCAAGCTCCAAGAGCATATAATCAACCCACAGGCTTTGATTTGTCGCGTTTTCGGTCGTGGAGAGAATCGCTATGCCGCCGTTTCCGTTCACCATTTCATATGCCGCCTGAATAAGACCTCTTCCGATTTTTTCGGGATCCGCCTGCTGAATATGCGTCATACGAGAATCGGCGTTGACCGCCGAATCCAGCGATATAACCTGTATTCCGGCATCCATCGCCTTTTGGAGCGGTTCCTCAAGCGCGTCGACATCGTTCGCGGCAACCGCGATTCCGTCGACGCCGTCCTCGATAAGCTCCTCTATGACTTTAACCTGTTTTTGAGGGTCGACGGTTTTGGGCCCGTCATATACGGCTTTGACGCCCGCGTCGGCGCAGGCGCTCTCGAAGCCCTCATAGACCTTTTTCATATACGGATTTTGCGTGTCCTTGGCGACAAACACGAAAACGCCGTTTGTTTCACTCGTTCCGCCGCCGAAGCTGAGTCCCATAAAGCCGTCGCATCCGCAGAGTGCGAGCGAAAGC
>JAJPXA010000182.1 GCA_021205715.1 Bacillota bacterium | reverse complement strand
AAATACTATATGAATACCTTCGGCGACAGACTGCCGGTATGCTTTGAGCGCGGCGAGGGCGTAAAGCTGTATACGAAGGAAAACGAGGTGTATTATGATTTTCTGGGCGGCATCGCCGTAAACGCTTTGGGTCACAGCCATCCGAAATTCATTGCGGCGCTTAAAAATCAGCTCGATAAATTAATTCACACCGCGAGCTTATATTACATAGAAAATCAGGCGAAGCTTGCCGAAAAACTTGTTACAAGCACCTGCGCGGACAAGGTGTTTTTCTGCAACAGCGGCGCGGAGGCAAATGAGGGCGCGATAAAGCTCGCGAAAATTTACCATTACAAAAAGGGCAATGACAGGAACGAGGTAATAACTCTCGATAAGTCCTTTCACGGCAGAACCGTCGCGACCGTGGCGGCTACCGGTCAGGAAAAATATCAAAAGCCGTATAAGGGTATGGTAAACGGTTTTATACAGGTTGAGCCGAATAATTTTGAAGCGATTTTAAACGCGGTAACGGATAAGACCGCCGCGATAATGATAGAGCTTATCCAGGGCGAGAGCGGTGTTTATCCGATGGACGCGGAATATGTGAAAAAGCTGCGCGCGCTTTGCGATGAAAAGGATATTGTTCTGATTTTCGATGAGGTTCAGACGGGTATGGGAAGATGCGGTTCACTTTTCGCGCATCAGCTCTACGGAGTATATCCGGACGTGTTCACATCGGCGAAAGCGCTCGGCGGCGGAATACCGATAGGCGCGGTATGCGCGGCGCAAAAGGTTTCGGGCGCGTTTGAGCCGGGTGACCACGGCACGACCTTCGGCGGAAATCCGTTTGCGACGGCGGCGGGACTTGCGGTGTTCGATATTTACGAGGAGGAAAATCTTGTAAATAAATCGAGCGAAACGGGCAAATATTTCAAAAAGCGTCTTGGCGAGCTGCAAAAGGAATTTCCGAGCCAAATAAAGGAAATAAGAGGAGCGGGACTTCTTATAGGCATAGAGCTTGACGAAAATATCGCAAAGACGGTATTTGACGAGCTGTTTAAAAGGCATATACTCACAAGCCTTTGCGGCGGAAAAACGATAAGAATAGCGCCGCCGCTTATAATCAACGAGATTGATATAGAAATGTTTATATCAACGCTTAAAACAGTGTTAAAAAATATATAACTCAAGAAAGGACGCATAAACAATGAAGGATTTTATAAGCTTACACGATACGACAGCCGAAGAGGTTGAGGCGCTTTTAAAGCTCGCGTTAAAATTAAAGGACGAAAATAAAAAAGGAATAGAGCATCATATTTTAAAGGGCAAAAGCCTTGGTATGATTTTCACGAAATCCTCCACGAGAACAAGGGTTTCGTTTGAGGTCGGAATGACACAGCTGGGCGGCTATCCGCTGTTTCTCTCGTCGAATGACATTCAGCTCGGCAGGGGTGAAACGATATACGATACCGCGAAGGTTTTGGAGCGCTTTTTGGACGGAATTATGATAAGGACATTCGCGCATCAGGATGTTTTGGATCTTGCCGAATACGCGAATATTCCGGTTATAAACGCGCTTACGGATTTGCTGCATCCGTGCCAGGTTTTGGCGGACTTGCAGACAATTTACGAGCATAAGGGAAAGCTTGAGGGTTTGAAGTTCGCCTATATCGGCGACGGAAACAATATGGCGCACTCGATAATGTACGGATGCGCGAAAGCCGGGCTTGACTGCGCGATAGCCGTACCGAAGGCATATTCGTGCGACGCGGAGGTTGTCGAAAACGCTAAGGACGACTTCAAAAAATCGGGAAGAACGCTTATTTTGACCGAGGATCCCGTTGAGGCGATAAAGGGCGCGGACGTTGTTTATACCGATACCTGGGTGTCGATGGGTATGGAAGAGGAAAAAGAGGAGCGCCGCAAGGTGTTTATGCCTTATCAGGTGAATAAGGAGCTTTTCTCGCACGCGAAGGACGACGCGATATTTATGCACTGTCTGCCCGCATACCGCGGATTTGAGGTTACGGAGGACGTAATAGACGGCCCCAATTCGGTTATTTTTGACGAGGCGGAAAACCGCCTTCACGCGCAAAAGGCTGTAATGGCAACTTTAATGGGTTAATTGGGGGCTGCGAAAATGATAGACAACAACGATAATTTGGAATCCTTGTTTCAGGTTCGACACGCGACCTATGACGATATAACGGATATACTGAAGATAACCAAAGAGGGGTTTGTAAAATACGAGGAGCTTGCCGGTGTCAGCGGACTGCCCGCTCTTTCCGAAACGTACTACGATGTTAAGTCTGATATCGAATCGAAGATAGTTTTGATAGCCATTCAGGACGGTATGCCCGTCGGAAGCGTGAGAGTGGCGGTTGACGAAAAAACCAAAACGGCGTATCTTTCGCGGTTCGCGGTCAAGGTCGACAACCAAAATAACGGCATCGGAAAATCGATAATGAATTTGGTGGATAGGATAATGAAAAAGCGCGGAGTTAAGAGCATCTCGCTCCATACAGGCGCGAAGATTACCTCGCTTATACGCTTTTACTACGGCAGAGGCTTTTACATAGACTCCAC
>JAJPXA010000073.1 GCA_021205715.1 Bacillota bacterium | reverse complement strand
TACCTATATTATACCACATAATTTGTCTTTTGAAAAGAGATTTATATTGTTGACAAAAAAATAATATATGCTACAATGGAATCAATAGGAAACCCAAAAAAGGTGCGGCAAACGCCGATAAACGGAGGCAATATATGAACAATATCGAATTAAAAACAAAGAAAAAGCTCTTTCCCACGGGCGATTTGTGGGGAATATTTTTCGAGGACATAAACCATGCGGCGGACGGCGGACTTTACCCCGAAATGGTAAGAAACCGCTCGTTCGAGTTCTGCGAGATCGACAATAAGGACTACACTCCCCTGACCGCTTGGAGCAAGCGCGGCGGCGGTGAAATCAAAATATGCTCCGATGAGCCGATGAACGGCAAAAATCCGCATTATCTCGTTATAGAGGGCGCCGGCACAGCCGCGGTGAACGAGGGTTTTAACACGGGACTTCCATATACGGCGGGCGAAAAATACAATTTTTCATTTTACGCGAAAAGCGCCGCTGCGGCGGAGATTGAAATACGCTTCGAAAGCAAAAGCGGCGAGCTTTATTATTCGCGGACTTTTGCCGTAACGAATCGGTGGACGAAATACAGCGGCGAGTTTGACGCGGACGTGACCGACAGTGACGGCAGAGTCGCGCTTCAGCTGAACCTCGGCGCAAGCGCCGCCATCGATATGGTGTCCGTTATGCCCGCGGCGACGTTCAAAAACCATGGTCTGCGCTCCGACCTCGCGCAAATGCTCGCAGACTTGAAGCCGAAATTTATGAGGTTCCCCGGCGGTGGCCGGGTCCACGACGGCGGGTTTGACAAAAACGCGCGCAACTCCCTCTACCGCTGGACAAACACGGTCGGGGACGTTGAGGAACGCCCCGCAAGACGCAACAATTGGGGTTACAATCAAACCGCGGGACTGGGATATTATGAATACTTCCTCTTCTGCGAGGATATAGGCGCGAAGCCGATTCCGATACTCTCGGGCGCGTGGAACCCGCACGCGCACACCGGTGTGCCGATAGACGAGCTTGGCGAGTGGGTGGACGAAGCTCTCGCGCTTATTGAGTTTGCCAACGGCGGCGCCGATACAAAATGGGGCGGCTTGCGCGCGAAAATGGGTCACGCGGAGCCGTTCGGCTTGGAGTATATCGGCATCGGCAACGAGGAGGTAAGCGGAGGATTTTTCGAGCGCTATCCGTATTTCCATAACGCGATACGCGAAAAATATCCGAGCATAAAAATAATCGGCACAAGCGGTCCGTTTGCGGACGGCTATGACTTCGAGGTCGGCTGGAGCGAGGCGCGCCGCCACGGCACGGACATTGTTGACGAACATTATTATATGCACCCCGAATGGTTTATAGCTAACATCGACCGCTACCGTGATTACGACAGAACCGACCCCAAGGTTTTTGTCGGCGAGTACGCATCCTGGGGCAACAAGTACAAAAACGCTCTCACCGAGGCTTGCTATATGACGGAGCTTGAAAATAACAGTGACGTCGTGTCGCTCGCGTGCTACGCGCCGCTGTTCACAAACGCGGATTATGTAAACTGGAAACCGGATATGATTTGGTTCGATAACCACCGCGTATATGGCACGGCGAATTATTACGTGCAGAAAATGTTTATGACAAATCAAGCCGACTATGTTATTGACACGAAATTCGACTCACAGCTTGTGAACCTGCCGCTGTCGGGCAATATGATAAACGGCAGAGTGGGATTTTCCACTTGCAAAATGACTGCGGAATTTTACGATGTAACCGTAAACGGCGGCAAGCCGCGTGGCGTATATAAAACCTGCCGCGGCGAATGGAGTGAGGATAACGGCGCATACCGTCAAGCCGACGGCGAGGCAATAGCGGCGGAGTTGTTTTTGAATAACAATTGCGAAAATGACACAGTATATTCGTTAAAAGCGAGGAAAATTTCCGGCAAAGAGGGTTTTAGGATAATTTTCGGTGCGCGCGATAACGGCGATTACTATTTCTGGGAAATCGGCGGCTGGAACAACGACGTTTCGTCGGTCAACAAAATGATTGACGGCACAAGCGCGTGCATAACGGTCGGCGGCAGTGTAAGCGTTGAAACGGGCAGAGAGTACAAAATCGACATTACTGTAAACGCGAATCATTTTAAATGCTATCTTGACGGCAAGCTTATGCACGACTTCGAGGAGCCGCGCGCGGAGGTGCGCCCGCTCTATTACACCGCGGGTGTTTCGGGCGATGAGGTCGTACTTAAAGCGGCGAACCTGCGCGGTGACGACTACGAAACGCAAATCACGCTAGACCGTGCGGCAGCGAGCGTTAGCGTAACGGAAATGACCTCCGACGACCTTGATGCCGAAAACAGCTTCGACGAGCCGAAAAAGCTCGTCCCTGCGGAGCGTGAAATAAAAATCAACGGCGAGAGCTTTGTATATACCTTCCCCAAAAATTCCGTTACGGTATTAAAAATCAAGTAAAATAATAAAGCGAAAAACAAAACAGTGCCCCGCGGCGGGCGCTGTTTTATATTTTTGTCAATTTTTTATGTTTAATCCGCCGCGGCGGGTGGTATATATCAGATGTGGAG
>JAJPXA010000106.1 GCA_021205715.1 Bacillota bacterium | reverse complement strand
ATATAAGCCTTGATATTTGCGATAAAGAATTTGTAACGCTTTTGGGACCGTCCGGATGCGGAAAAACAACAACGCTTCGTATTATAGGCGGATTTATAAATCCGGACGAGGGCACGGTTATGTTTGACGGAAAAAAGATTAATAATGTTCCTCCTTATAAAAGAAATATAAACACGGTTTTTCAAAAATACGCGCTTTTTCCGCATTTGAATGTTTATGACAATATAGCGTTCGGATTAAAAGTGAAAAAAATGAAAAAGGATGAGATACATAAACGGGTTGAGGAAATGTTAAAGCTCGTAAATCTTGAGGGATTTGAAAAGCGCTCCGTTTCAAGTCTTTCGGGCGGTCAGCAGCAGAGAGTTGCGATAGCGCGCGCTCTTGTAAATCATCCCAAGGTTCTTCTTTTGGATGAGCCGTTGGGAGCGCTTGATTTAAAGCTCCGCAAGGAAATGCAGAAGGAACTTAAAAAAATACAAAGACAGCTTGAAATAACCTTTATATATGTAACTCACGATCAGGAGGAGGCGCTTACGATGTCCGATACGGTTGTAGTTATGAATAACGGAAATATACAGCAGATTGGCTCGCCCGTGGATATATACAATGAGCCGGTGAACGCGTTTGTTGCGGATTTTATAGGCGAGAGCAATATTATGGACGGCATAATGATACGGGATTTGGAGGTTGAGATTTTCGGTGAGGTGTTCGAATGCGTCGACCGCGGCTTCGGCGAAAACAACCCTATAGACGTGGTAATTCGTCCCGAGGATATACGGCTTGTTCCGCCCGAGGACGCGAAGCTCAAGGGCAGAGTGGAGTCGGTTATATTTAAGGGCGTTCATTATGAAATGACAATAAAGACCGACAGCTTCAAATGGCTTGTGCATTCCACCAAGGCGGCGGAAATAGGCACAGATGTCGGTATGGTTTTCGACCCTTACGATATACAGATTATGAATAAAATGGAAGACGCGGATTTTCCGCGCAAATCCGCGCGGGAGGGAAGCATATGAAAAAAACAGCGGCTGTTCCTTATCAGATTTGGATGCTTATATTTGTGCTTGTTCCCCTGCTTATGGTTGCGTACTTCGCGTTTACGGACAGTAACGGCGCGTATACGCTTGAAAACATAATAAAAACGGGTGAGTATGTTCCGATATTTGCGAAATCGATATTGTTTGCGCTTATCGCTACGGTGATATGCCTCGTGATAGCCTACCCGCTCTCTTATATACTGTCTACGCTTGACATATCGTATCAAAGCACGGTGCTTATGATAATAATGCTCCCGATGTGGATGAATTTTCTTCTGCGCACCTATGCTTGGCAGACGATTTTGGGCAACAACGGAATTATAAACGAGTTTTTTGGATTTTTCGGTATAGGACCTTTCAAGCTCCTTAATACAAACGGAGCGGTAATACTCGGAATGGTATACGATTATATACCGTATATGATACTGCCGCTCTATACGGCAATGGCAAAAATTGACAGAAGTATATTGGACGCGGCGGAGGATTTAGGATGCAGCGGCATAAAAACGATATTTAAAATAACGCTGCCGCTTTCCGTTCCGGGAATAATATCGGGAATAACAATGGTGTTTGTACCGGCGATTTCAACGTTTATAATATCGAAAATGCTCGGCGGAAGCTCAAATCTTCTTATAGGCGACCTTATTGAAATGCAGTTCTTGGGAACGTCCTACAATCCGAACCTCGGCGCCGGAATTTCATTTGTGCTTATGGTGATAATTTTGATAGTTATGGCTGTCATAAATCTTATAGACAAAAGCGGCGATGAAGATAAGGTGCTTATGTAGAGCGGGGTGAAAAAATATGAAAAAAAGTCTTAAATACATATATCTCGCGCTGGTGATAATATTTTTGTATATGCCGATTTTTGTGCTTATAGTGTTTTCGTTTAACACAACAAAAAGCCATTCGGTAATGTCGGGATTTACGCTTAAATGGTACGCGGAGCTGTTCCGCGACCGCGCGATATTGACATCGTTTCGCAACACGCTTATAGTGTCGCTCAGCGCGTCGGTGCTGTCGACCGTTTTGGGAACGCTCGCGGCGTTCGGCATAAACAATATGAAGAAAATACCGAAGCAGATGACGTTAAGCGTAAATAATATACCTATAGTAAACCCCGAAATAGTAACGGGAGTTTCGATGATGCTTCTGTTCGTGTTTTTTGCGGCGAGGATGAACTTCAAACTCGGCTTTGCGACACTTATCATAGCGCATATAACCTTTGACGCGCCGTATGTGGTGCTGAACGTTATGCCGAGATTCAGACAGATGGATAAAAATCTTGTCGACGCGGCGGAGGATTTGGGATGCAGTCCGGCGCAGGCGTTTTTCAAAGCGGTATTGCCGGAAATATTCCCGGGTGTAATATCGGGATTTTTGATGGCGTTCACATTTTCGCTCGATGATTTCGTGGTAAGCTATTTCGTAAGCGGAACATCCGTGCAGACACTTCCGGTTATGATTTATTCAATGACGCGCAAGCAGGTAAGCCCGAAAATAAACGCGCTCTCAACTATTATATTTGTTATAGTGATGCT
>JAJPXA010000186.1 GCA_021205715.1 Bacillota bacterium | reverse complement strand
GAACTCGAGCGTTTTGTCGGTAGGCGTTACAGACACGGTCGTTCGGTAAAGCGCGTAACCGGTTTTGCCGTCGAAGCGCTCGTCATAGCCGCCGCCCGCGCGCGCAACCGTCCAGTTGTTCATATCGTGATCCTCAATCACAATATCATACCGAGGCTTTTCGGCGAACAGCTCGACATTTGTGCGCCATACACTCACGTATTTCTCATTAATCGACGGAATATAGCGCTTTTCCCTGCCGTTTTTTACGGGTATTGATATTTCTCGGCTTTGCAGTCCGTCCGCACTTGCTTTGAGCGTTACGCTTTCGGCTCCGTCATCGGGTTCGATAATGACCTGACACAATCCGTTAAACAAATGCCTTTGCGGCAGCTTATCCGACTCGTGCGAATTTGGGTCGCCGTTTCCGACGCCGATAATCCTGCCGCCCGCGCATTCAAATTTAATTAAATTTTGTGCTGTCGGCACAAAATTGCCGTTTTCATCCTCCGCGGATACGGCTATCGCGCAAGCGTCCGCGCGTCCGCCGTAAAGCTCGTCCTTATGCGGCTCCAGTTTCAGCTTTGCGGCATTGCCGGCGGTTTTTACGCTGTCGCGGCATACCTCTGTGCCGTCCTTATATCCGGCAAGCTCCAATATTCCCGGAACAAATTCAACCTGCCAATCGCACATATCGTATTTGTCGACAGGCTTTTTGCCGAGGCTTTCGCCGTTTAAAAACAGCTCCGCATCCTCACAGTTGGTATGCGCCATAACGCGAACCGTATCACCGACTTTATGATTCCAGTGGGGGAGAACGTGTATCATAGGCTCCGATGTAAAATATGCCTTGTTAAGGTAAAACGCGTCCTTTTTAAATCCGCAGGTGTCCATAATGCCGAACTGCGTCGAGATTGAGGGCCACTCAAACGGCGTCGGCTCGCCGCGGTAGTCGAAGCCCGTCCAGATGAACAGTCCCATTATATGCTCTCTTGTATCGACCTGCTTAAAGCCGTCGCGGTAGGTGTTGCCCCACGGCGCTGCCTCGCTGTCGTAGCAGTCGATTATATGCTTCTCGCGGTCGGTTTTATACACGCCGCGCGTCTGAAACGCGCTGTCGTTTTCCGAGCCAAGCATAGGCATATCGGGGTACTTCTCGCGGAACTCGTCGTATGTGTGCGTTATATAATTAAAACCGGTAATGTCCAAAATATCGCACGCGCCGTCCTCGCTTGTTACGCCGTTGTTCATAGCGCCCAGCGTAAAGCGCGTATTGTCGAGCTTTTTAACCTCGCTCTGCATATGACGCGCCAAGCGTCTGCCGGTGGGAGTGCCCTGCAAGGGTTCCTCGTTAAAGAGAGAGTACATAATGACCGACGGGTGATTTCTGTCGCGCTTTACCATTGAGCGAAGCTGATTTAGGCAGTCCTCGCTCGTGTTGAACCAGCGGTTTTCGTCCATTACGAGCAGACCGTATTTGTCGCAGTAATCCAATATTTCGGGTGTCGGATTGCCGTGAGCGCAGCGGTATGCGTTTGACCCCATTTCCTTTAAAAGACGGATTCTGTACTCGTTAATCGAGTCGGGAACGGCAACTCCTACTCCCGCGTGATCCTGATGATTGCACGTTCCGCGCAGCAGCACGTGTCTGCCGTTCAAGAAAAAGCCGTTGTCCTTGTCAATCTCGATTGTTCTGAAGCCGAACGGGGTATATATCGTTTCCGCAAGCTCGCCGTTTGAATAAAGTTCGGTTTTGAGCGTGTACATATACGGATCGTCAATATCCCACAGCCGCGGTGAACGGCTTAAAATATTCTGCGTCACAACCGCGCTTTCATACGCCTCGGCGATAAAATCCGCGCTTTCCGCGCCCGCAGGCTTGCCGTCGGCGTCGGTTATAAACGATTTTACGGTAAATTCCGCGTCGGAATCGGTATCGTTTTGAACGGTCGTTTCAGCGATAACGTTCCATAAGCCGTTATTGAGCTTTTTCGGATGAACGAAAATGCCGTTGTGCGCGACAGATAAAAGCGGCGACACGATTAAATCGACGTGGCGGTAAATGCCCGCGCCCTCGTACCACCAGCCCTCGATAACGTCCGCGTCGACCTGTATAACGAGCGAGTTAAAGGACGAGCCGAAAAGCGCGACATCGGTTATATCGACCGCGAACGAATTGTACGCGCTGAAATTTCTGCCGACAACCGAGCCGTTCATATATACCGTGCATACGCTCGTAACGCCGCCGAAATTTATCGTGAGCCGTTTGCCGCGCATCGTTTCGGGGAGCGTGAAGTTTTTCGCGTACCACGCTTTGCCGCGCGCCTTATATCCGGAGGCGGGGCCGTATTTTTCGTCAAACTCGTTTTCAACCGCATAATCGTGCGGGAGATTTACGATTTCCCAGTCGGAGCGGTCGTAATTCGGGTCTGCCGCGCCCGCGGCGCCGCCCGCCTTTGCCGCCATATAACATTCGGTGTGAGTGTGTATCGGTGACGATGCGATTTCACCCTTGTGAAACCGCCATTCTTTATCCAAACTGAATTTTTCCATATGTAATTCCTTTCTCAAGTTAAAACTATATACATTATATATAAAATAAGTATATAAT
>JAJPXA010000163.1 GCA_021205715.1 Bacillota bacterium | reverse complement strand
AAAATATTAACTCATATTCGACAATAAAAAAAGACATTCCGCTGACTCGGAATGTCTTTTTTTTATTGTTATCTGTTTTTCAAAACCTCGTTTTCGTACGCCTTGATTTCATCAAACCAAGCCTCGTCACCCGCGACAGAGCAGTGCTCACAGTATTCGCGCCAAACATCGCCGAAAGGCAACAGCTTGACCTCCTCCTGCATTGCCATAAGCTCGGTAAACTCGCCGTTTGCTTGGAGCGCCTTTAATTTATCGTGCGGTGTGCAAAGCGCGAAGAGCAACGCTTTTTGCCAACTCCTGAAACCTACCGTCCAAGCGGAAATTCTGTTGATGCTCGCGTCAAAGAAATCGAGCGCCATATACGTCCTGTCAATGGCTCCGCAGCGCACAATTTCCTTTGCCATTTCCTTTGTTTCACCGTCAAGCAATACAACGTGGTCGCTGTCCCAACGGACGCCTCTTGTTATGTGCAGCGCGATTTCGGGGAAAAAGCATAAAAGCGCGGGAATTTTATCGGACACAACCTCCGTCGGGTGGTAATGTCCGTTATCCATAAGCGGCAGGCACTTGTCCTTATGCTCCGCCGCAAAGCTCAACGTAAATTCCGACGAGCCTGTTGTGTACGCCTCAACGCCGATGCCGAACACCTTCGATTCAACGCAGGGTTTAACCTTGTTAAAGTCAAACGGCTCTGATAATATTTGCTCTATTGAATCCTTGTATAACATTCTCGGCGTCATTCTGTCGGCGGGAACGTCCTTGAAACCGTCGCCCGTCCATATGTTCATTACGCAGGGAATACCTGTTTCCTCCGCAAAATACTGCGATATGCGTATACACGCCTTGCCGTGCTCTATCCAGAATTTGCGGACATTTTCATCGGGACTTGAGAGAGTTAAACCGTCCTTTTGCATCGGGTGAGAGAAGAAAGTCGTGTTAAAGTCGATACCGAGATTTCTTTCCTTTGCGAACTCTACCCACTTTTTGAAATGCTTAGGTTCTATCTTGTCGCGGTCAACCGCCTCGCCCGGCTCGAATATCGCATAGCTTGCATGAACATTTATCTTCTTCGTTCCGGGACAAAGCGACATAGCCTTATCCATATCCGCCATAAGCTCCTCGGGAGTTTTTGCCTTTCCCGGATAATCGCCCGTGGTCTGCAAACCGCCGTTTAACGGTCCGTCATGGTCGAATCCTATTACGTCGTCGCCCTGCCAGCAATGCAGGGAAACGGGAATTTTCTTCGCCGCCTCCATTGCTTTGTCGGTGTCAACGCCCCATTTTGCAAACATTTCTTTTGCGCTTTCATATCTTGTGCTCATAATTTTACTCCTTTCCATCTTAGTTACAAGGTTTATCTGTACGCCTTTTCAAAAACGAGCGCACAGTCCTCATCGGTCATTTCACACGGGTTTGCGAGGAACAGACCGCCCTGCATACTTCTCGCGCCCTTTGCGAGCGTCATACATTCGGATTTATCAATGCCGAAATCGCTCATTTTAAGGTCGGCAACACCGCACGCCTTTTGCAAGTTTATAAGCGCGGTTATGAAATCCTCCGCTTTATCCGCGTTGGGTATGCCCATTGCTCTTGCCATTTTGATGAATTGCTCATCGCAAGCGTGTTTTTCTATGAAAAATCTCGCGAACTCAACCGAAATCATTATCAGTCCCGCGCCGTGCGGCAGGTTGTGGTGATACGCGCTCATGGAGTGTTCCATACTGTGCTGTGCCGTGGTTGAGGTAAGCTGCATCGTGATGCCCGCCATCGTGCTGCCGTATGCCACGCGCTCACGCGCTTCGATGTCGTTTCCGTCAGCTACCGCGCGCGGAAGATATTTTGCGATATTTTCAATCGCGGATAAGGCTATAGCCTCGCTCAAAACATTTACACCGTTTGACATCATAACCTCGGTATTGTGAAACAGCGCGTCAAAGCCCTGATATGCCGTATACTTCGGCGGCACTGTTTTCATAAGCTCCGGATCTACGATGGCAAGAACAGGAGTAAGACAAGGATCGCCAAAGCCTATTTTTTCTTTTGTTTCCAGGTTGGAAATAACGCCCCAGCAGTTTATCTCGGAGCCTGTTCCCGATGTGGTTGTGATTGTGACAATGGGAAGTCCTTTGTTTGCAAGCGGTTTTGCGCCGCCCGTGCCGCCGAATACGTAGTCCCATAAATCGCCCTCGTTCGTTGCCATGGCGGATATTGCGACCGCGCTGTCAAGCACTGCGCCGCCGCCCAATGCTACTATAAAATCGCAGCCGTTATCTCTCGCGAACGCCGCGCCCTCCATAATCGCATCTTTTAAAGGATTTTCCATAATTCCCGACCACACGGCATAATCCGCGCCCGCGGCTTTAAGCTGCTCAATTGTGCGGTCAAGATAGCCGTTTGCCTTTGTCGATTTTCCGTTCGAGGTCAAAAGCATCGCTTTCTTTCCGGGTAGGACCTGCTTTCCCAGCTCATTCAATGCGCCGCTACCGAATACAATGTTTGTGGGGTTGTTGAAGTTGAATTTAATCATTTTATCTCACCTTTCCGAATATATGTGATATGCGCCGTCGGAATGTTAATTTTTAACATTCCGACATCTATATTATAAATTATAATA
>JAJPXA010000107.1 GCA_021205715.1 Bacillota bacterium | reverse complement strand
ATTGATGACAACATCTGCAATGTTCCTTTTCCTGAAATAACATTTTCATTAATACTGTTTGCCAATTCAGGACTAAATTCTTTTATTTCCGGCAACATTTCTTCTAAATTTTTACGCTTCTTATCTGCAGATTTTTTTGCGTGATTTCTTTTGTAATCTGTTTTTCCAGATTCATAGTCAACTTTATCGCACATAATCCCCATAACTTCATTAATTATTTCATTTATCGTCTTTACGCCTTTTTTCGGAACATTTAGTAACCCACTCGGATCAACCAATATCACCGGATTTCCTGCACAATAGCTGTACCAATTTGTGCCGTCCTTTGCGGGGTCTTCGGTTATGAATCTGCCTGTCTCGCTTTCATAGTAACGGTTACGGAGGTATATCAAGCCGCTTTCGATGTCGTAATATTCGCCGCAGTAGCCGAACGGGTCGGGCGTGTCGCCTTGCCATTGATTGCCATATGCGTCGTAGTTCATATCACGTGTTCTACGTTCACTTCGTTCACTCCGACCCATATTTGCTTCGCAAATCTAAGGCCTCAATCATCGCTCCGCTCGAATCGGTTTTTGCCGCGATATTTCCGTGTGCATCCTTGAGGTATGATGTTACCGTGCCGTTTTGGTTTGCTATGTATACGCCTGTTGCGTCATAGGTGTACGTATTTACGGCGCTGTCGGTAGTTTCGCTTGCAAGATTGCCGTTATTCCAAACGAAAGTTGTTTTTTCGCGGTCTACGGTCTTGCTTGTTCTTAAATTATCCGCGTCATAGGTATATGTCGCTTCGTTTGCGCCGCTGTTGTAGCTTATAAGACGGTTGAATGCGTCGTAGCCGTAAATCTCCATACCGTTGTTGGGGCTTCTGCCCGATATGCCCATATTGGAGGATTCTGTTCCGCTCGTGTACGATGTTACCTGCTTTGCCAAAGTATTGCCGTTGTCATCGTAGTAATACTTAGTGGCACTCATTGCTTCCGCCGTACCGCCGGGAGTTGACTTATACGATTCCGCTATATCGGTCAATCGGTTATTCGCGTCATAGGTGTAATTTTCTATGGTTACGTTATTATCCGAATTTGTTACCTCGGCAAGCGTTCTGTTGCCGTATGTATCATATTCATAATTTGAATCCATATTAAATTCACCCAATGTATCATATATAAATTCCTCTTTAAGCCGTCCGGCATTATCATAAAAATAAACCTTGTTATAAGAATTAACATCATCGGCTTCTGCGCTCTTCAGACCATCCAAATAATATGACATTGAATATCGTCTGTATGCTGTGCTGCCGTTTTTACAGGTAAGCTTGGTCAACAAATTCGCAGCATTATACGCATAGCTTGTGGTTACTCCGTTATCATCCGATTTTTCGGTCAAGTTTCCGTTCGCATCATATGTGTATGATGTAATTATACCATTGTTTGTCAATTCCGTCAACCGGTTTAAATTATTATACTCATATGCAATTGAGTTTTCCGTTACATCATCCTTTATGAGTTCATATGCCGTTACGTTCGAATTGCTGTCATAAGTATAATTCTGCACCGAACCGTCATCCGATGTAGACGAAACCATTCTGCCGAACGCGTCATAGGTATAGCTGTTCGTAACCTCCGTGCCGTCGGGACTAACCGAGCTTGTTCCCGTAAGTTGTCCTATGCTGTTATAAGTATATTCCTTGCGGTCCGACCAAATCATAAAATATGTTTTCGTTAAGCCGTAAGCTCCGTATTTGTTATATATTACATTGCCGTTGCGGTCACTCCACATAAGCAGATTGTCCGCATAATCGTATTCATAATATGTTTCAATCAACCCCATTGGGTCTGTAACCTCCGACAAATGACCCAAGCTGTCATAGTTGTACTGCGTAACCGAGCCTCCTGTCGGATTTTCGCTATATTCACTCAATCCCGTTATCATTTTGGTAACGCGGTTCGCGGTGTCATATTCATACTGTGTTACAATATCAGTGCTTTCGTCATTCGCAATACTCGCCAAAAGGTTCCCCATTTTATCATATTTATATTCCGTGGTCTGATAAACAGACGAATTTCTTTTTACAGCGGTCTTTACAACATTTGAATTTTTATCGTAATATGTTTTTGTTTCGCCGTTTGTCGAGCTGCTGAACGGTGTTACAACGCGGATAGCTCTGCCGAGTGTGTCGTATTCGGTGCTTGTGCTATTGCCGTTTGCGTCTGTCACCGAAACGACTTGCCCCGCAAGGTCATCAAAGTTTCTGGACATCATCAATCAGCTATATGTTTAAAATAGTACCAATTATCACAATAGAGTTCTTCTATTTCTAAGTTTCCGCCTACATTCATAGATGGTTCTGTTTCGCAATATATAAAACCGCAGCTTGAGTCCAATGAAGAAATCAACGTAAAGCTAATACTATCCCCATCTTTTACTATTGAACTGTACCCCTCTTCGTACAATCTGTCGAAATATTCTTTTACCAAATCAGGAATTTCTAATTCTTTGGAATGTGAATAAGACAGTGTTTGCGGTTGAGTTCTCCACCAATATACAGTTGTAAATTCCAATTCATAAAGATAATCACATATCAACTCCATATCACTCAAATTTTCAGTCAATATATTTTCACTTTCTTCATATGTCAGCATAGTATTATTT
>JAJPXA010000052.1:1468-2663 GCA_021205715.1 Bacillota bacterium | reverse complement strand
GTTTTATATAAAACCCGCAAAAAGAGGACAGCGAACGCTGTCCTCTTTAATATTACGAGATATTATTTAATCTTTCTTGCCGCAAGCACATCGTCAAGCGCGTTGAGCTTCTCGATTACCGCGTCGTCAACGGGCGAGTCGGTATTGATAATTGTATACGCGTAATCGCCTCTTGACTTGTTTATCATATCGGAAATATTTATTCCGACCGCGTCGGTGTACTTCGCTATCGCGTTCGGTACGTTCTTATGCGCGATTGTGATTCTGCCGCCATCTCCCATCGGCAAAGCGCAAGCCGGATAATTGACCGAGTTTACAATATTGCCGCGCTCAAGAAATTCCGATATTTCCTGCGCCGCCATAACAGCGCAGTTATCCTCGGATTCCGCAGTTGACGCGCCGAGATGAGGTATGGCTATTATGCCGTCGCAGTTTACGGTATTCTCGTCCGGGAAGTCAACAACGTACTTTTTAATCTTGCCCGACGCGAGCGCCGCCTTAATATCATCATTATTTACAAGACCGCCTCTCGCGAAATTGAGTACCACAACGCCGTCCTTCATCATAGCGATGGTTTCCGCGTTTATCGTATCTCTCGTGTCGTCGGTCAGCGGAACGTGCACGGTGATAAAGTCCGCCGCCGCGTAAATATCGTTTACGTTCTTCGTAACCTTTACCTTATGCGTAATTTTAAGCGCGTTGCCTACCGAAAGGTACGGGTCGTAGCCGATTACGTTCATACCCAAAGCCGACGCCGCGTTCGCTACCAAAATACCTATCGCACCTAAGCCGATAACGCCGAGGGTTTTGCCCATTATTTCGTTTCCGGCAAAGTTGGATTTGCCCTTTTCAACCTGCTTGTCGGTATCCGCGCCCGTGAGGGTGTTCGCCCACGCGTTTCCGCCGATAATATCGCGCGACGCCAAAAGCATACCCGCTATAACAAGCTCCTTAACCGCGTTCGCGTTGGCACCGGGGGTGTTAAATACAACTATTCCTTTTTCACTGCACTTGTCAATCGGGATATTGTTCACACCCGCGCCGGCTCTCGCGACAGCCTTCAGCGACTTCGGCAGTTCCATATCGTGCATTTTAAAGCTTCTTAAAATTATGCCGTCCGCGTCCGCTTTCTCGTAATCGGTAATCGTATAATTATCGCCGAGGTTATCGAGTCCGCATTTTGCTATTTTATTCA
>JAJPXA010000052.1:0-1458 GCA_021205715.1 Bacillota bacterium | reverse complement strand
TTCAATGTTAAAATATTAAACATTTTCAATCTCCTTCATTGTAAATTAATGTAGTAAATTACCGTATTAATTATTTATTTTCGGCTTCAAATTTCTTCATAAACTCAACTAAAGCCTTTACGCCCTCAACCGGCATAGCGTTATATATGCTCGCTCTCATACCGCCGACGGTTCTGTGACCCTTGAGGTTTACAAAGCCCGCCGCCTTTGCTTCGGCAACAAATTTCGCGTCAAGCTCCTCGCTGCCGGTTACGAACGGCGCGTTCATAAGCGATCTGTCCTCGGGAACAACCGTGCCCTTGAACATTTCGGATGAATCGAGATAATCATAGAGTATCTTCGCCTTTTCCTCGTTTACCTTTTGAAGCTCCTTAACTCCGCCCATATCCTTTATCCACTGCAAAACAAGACCGAGAACATATATTCCGTATGTCGGCGGTGTGTTGTACATCGAGCCGTTGTCCGCGTGAATTTGATAGTTGAGCATCGTCGGAGTTATATCCATAGCGTCGCCCAAGAGGTCTTCGCGAACGATTACAAGCGTCACGCCCGCGGGACCTAAGTTCTTCTGTGCGCCCGCGAAGAGCAAGCCGAATTTTGAAACGTCAATTTCCTGCGAGAGCACGCACGACGATATATCCGCGACTAAAGGCGCGTCCGTGTCTGGAAGCTCGGTGTAGCGCGTTACTTAAATTTTATTGTTAAAGCAGTTATATAAATAATCCGCGTCGCTTGAGAATGTCGATTTGTCAAGCTTGGGTATATATGAAAACGTCTTGTCCGCCGAGGATGCGACTCTGTTTACGGTTATGTATCTCTCAGCCTCAGCCGCCGCTTTCTTCGCCCACTGACCCGTTATAACGTAATCCGCTTTCTTATTCTTATTCGCGAGATTTAACGGTATCATAGCAAACTGCGTGCTTCCGCACCCCTGGAGAAACAATACCTTATAGTTATCGGGAACGTTCATAAGCTCCCTTACCAATGCCTCGGCATTGTCGATAATCGCCTTATATTCCTTTGAACGATGGCTCATCTCCATTACGGACATACCGCTGTCGCCGTACTCCGTCATTTCAGCCGCCGCCTTTTTGAGTACCTCCAACGGCAGCATTGACGGTCCTGCCGAAAAATTATAAACTCTGCTCATTTTTTTAACCTCCGTTTTATTATTTACATTAAATATTATTATATATCATTTATTTGAATTAGTCAATACTTTCTTTAAAAAATCGCATAATGGTGTGGTTTTAAAGTTGTTTTTGCTTTTGCGGGTTGGATTTTCAAGATTTTACCGTCCTATTTCTCAACTCTTTTAGACTAATTTCTTTCACTTTTATTACTACATCTCCTTATTGGCATTATAAAAAGAGCAGTACACCTGCTCTTTCTGTTTCTATAAAATTTACAGACTTTTTGCGATTAGTTCAACTTCTGCTTTCTTTGACTTTACATATC
>JAJPXA010000169.1:846-2665 GCA_021205715.1 Bacillota bacterium | reverse complement strand
GTATTATAATTGCAGATGATAAATCATAAAAAAACAAATAAAAACTCCCTGGGATTTCGCGTGAGAAAAGTCTTTTTTTTACCAACACTTCTTAAAAGGGATGCTTACTCCGGCTGCGGCATATACGCCTCCTTTCCCTTCGGGGACTGCCAGTGGACATATAAAACAGACGGGAAGCAACCCACCTGCTTATGCAGGTAGAAATTCGGCTTTTATATACGGTTATCTTGGGGGTTCTTTTTATATTTAAAACACAGCCGATAAAACACATTTAAGCGAAAGGAACAATTTCTATGGATTCAAAATATACGATTATATCGCATCAGATGCTGCCGAGTCAAGCGAACGCGGCGGGCAATGTTCACGGCGGCGAGATTATGAAAATGATGGACTCCGCGGCGGGTGTCGCGGCGCAGCGTCACGCCCATTCAAACGCGGTCACGGCGCGCGTTGACGAGCTTAATTTTAAATATCCGGTGTTTGTCGGCGACTTTGTCATCTGTAAAGCGCACGTTATATATGTCGGCAGCTCCTCTATGGAAATATTCGTGACGATTGAAACGGAAAATCTTATAACGGGCGAATCGCGCGTCGCGCTGACGGCATTTTTTACTATGGTCGCGCTCGACAAGGACTCGCACCCGATAAAGGTTGAGAAAATAGAATGTCCCGACGACCCCTATGAAAGGGCGCTGTATTACGAAGGCGAAAGACGCTACAAGAATTCGAATAAACGGAAAAAGTTCTCATAAGCCTTAGGCTTAACACATTATTTACAAATTTTTAGTATTTAACGGTTGCAAAACGTCAATGATTATGTTATACTCAAAATTGCTCGAAAGGAAGTGAATATTTTGGCTGATAAGAAAACCGGTATAAAAACGCTCGCGCAGAATAAAAAGGCGCGGCACGAATATTTTATTATCGAAACCTTTGAAGCCGGAATAGAGCTTTTCGGCACGGAGGTTAAATCCGTGCGTCAAGGCAAGGTCAATATTGCCGACGCATACGCGTCGATAGATAACGGCGAGATAATTTTAAAGCAGATGAACATAAGCCCCTACGACCACGGCAATATATTTAACCGAGATCCTATGAGGGAGCGCCGTCTTCTTATGCACAAGCGCGAGATTTTAAAGCTCGCCGGACAGATAAAGCTTCAGGGTTATTCCCTGATTCCGCTGTCCGTGTATCTTAAAGGCTCGCTTGTAAAGGTATCAATCGCGCTTTGCAAGGGCAAAAAGCTCTACGACAAGCGCGAGGATATCGCAAAGCGCGACGCGAAGCGGAATATCGACCGCGCCATTAAAGAGCATAACCGTTATTGATATGGGGCTGCAACGGTCTCGACGGGGATGATGAAACTCGAGCAGCGGGTAGTGCCGAACAACACTTTAAACTATTCAAACTTTAAATATAAACGCTAACAAAACAGAATTAGCTTACGCTGCCTAATTGCGGCGTTGTCGCCATTATGAGTACCACGGCATAATCTGCGGCATCATTTTATGTGGTGAACGTGAATAATTGAGGGTTCTCGGCAATTATCACGGATTAGAGGACTACCGTAATCCTTACTTCGGCTGCGGAGATAGATTACGGGTATTTTAAGCGCAGCCTGCACCCGGAGAAGCTTTGGCGGACTTGTTTTCGGACGGGAGTTCGATTCTCCCCAGCTCCACCATTTACCAAATAAACCGCATATCTATGCGGTTTATTTTTTTACATACACGTTTTTCTTTATAAGCATACTTAATAAAATTACGCTTCCAAATTATTGACTTTGCTCCGGGGACGTGATAAAATTAATTTATCAATC
>JAJPXA010000169.1:0-836 GCA_021205715.1 Bacillota bacterium | reverse complement strand
CAATCTGCATAGTGCGGATTAGTTATATATAGAGAGTTGGCTCCAAACAGCACGCCAACGACCGAAAACATTTATGCCGACGCAAATGACATAGCCGCACACAGCGACGTCAGGGACGTTGAGAATGTAATGTTCTTCAACGAGAATAATGCGATAATAACCACATATGTAATTGAGGAATAGGAGGTAACCGAAATGGACAAGCAGAATAAAGATAAGTTAAACGCGATAGCCGACAAGCTGTCAATCATCCGAGATGAGCTTTTAGACGTCCTCGACAGCGAGCCTACCGCAGCAAGCTGTCTTGATGACGCTGTAGACAACATAGAGAATACGGTGGACAACATAGAAAATGCAATTAAATTGTAACCATCTGTTTATATACAGACATTTCTTTTGTCACAGCAAAAAAACAAACCGCACAACCCGTGCGGTTTGTCTAATATTTGGTCGGGATGACAGGATTTGAACCGTTATCCGAGTATTTGAGTTTTGCAATGCAAAACTATCGAGGGCGAGCCGTAAGGCTCGGGTTCAAATCGCGAACTAATACAAAAAATAAGGCATATGTTTTAAGATAAGCATATGCCTTAAAAAATTGGTGCGGATAACAGGACTTGAACCTGCATGAAATTGCTTTCACTAGAACCTGAATCTAGCGCGTCTGCCAATTCCGCCATATCCGCTTATCACTGTTCCCTAATATACCATAAAAGAATAAAATTGTCAAGCGATTTTGAAATAAAAATCAATTTGATATTTTTGTCGTCATTCGCGGGTTATATGTAGGTTTGTCAATGATGTGTTACACATTTTTTTAGAAAACCTCGCCATCA
>JAJPXA010000207.1 GCA_021205715.1 Bacillota bacterium | reverse complement strand
CTCTATAACCTCGGCGACCGCGTGATGATTATGGTCATTTCGCGTTATATAATCGGCTTTTTCCTTTACCTCCGCCGCGGCGTTTTGAACCGCGACGCCGACATCCGCGTCGCAAACGAGCGAAATATCGTTCTCGTTATCGCCTATGCCTACAGTTTTGAGAGCGCCGGTCATAGCCGCGACCTTTTTAAGCCCCGCGCCCTTGGAGCATCCGTAAGGAAGAAGCTCGTAATACCACGGACTCGACTGCACAAACGAATAGCGCTTCGGGAACTCCGTCGCCTGTATCGCGCGCTTAAACTCGTCAATCTCATGATTTTCCACCATAAATATCGTTTTCATTATCGGTTCGGCAATATCGTGATAATCACTATAATTGGCCTGAAAATGCTCCAAAACCTTATGCTCCTCGACCAGATGATTAACCTTGTTAAAATACACCGCTTTCGCCGTCGTGCATTCTATTCCGGCATACGGATGAAATTTGTCCACGTACTCCATAACCTCGACCGCGCTGCGGTCAAGCTCCGCGTACCACAAAAATTTTTGCTCGTCCACGTCATAAATCGCGCCGCCGTTGTAGCTGACAATCGGCGCATTGGGCGTGATGTACTTCAAAATCAGGCTGAATCCCCTCGGCACTCTGCCCGTGGCAAAGGTAAACAACCCGCCGTTATCGGTAAAATACTTCACCGCCGCGATATTTTCATCCGATACACGCTTGTCGGTTGTAAGCAAGGTATCGTCAAGATCCGTACAAATTAATATTCCCTCAAATTTTTTCATATAACTCCTCCTGCGGCGCCTGTTTTCTTCCGCTATTGTACCACATCGGCGCGCTTTTGTCATCAGTAAAATATTGTAAGTTCACATTCCCCGCCCCGCCGCGAATGAAATTATTTTTCATAAAGCAAATCCTTTCATTGACTTTTTTGTCGGTTGTTGTTATACTTAGTATATCATATACGGAAAGGAACAACTGTTATGAACAGTAAAATTTCGGAATTTCTCAAGCGCCCGTACGCGCTTTTGGCGTGGGCGCTGATATGCGGCTGCGCGTATCTTTCGATAATCGGAAGATTTGTAATGAGCTTTACCTCAACCGCCGCGCGCGGAAACATAATACTGTGGTTTTTCTTCCCTGCGATAATCTGCGGAGCGGCGCTTATACTCGTTAAATCGGTAAAGCACGCGCAGGAAAACGAAAACACCCGCGCCGTCCTGCTGTTATTTTACACCCATTTGATTATAATTGCAATGGCTGTCGTATTTTTGCTTGATTTTATTTTGTAACGCGGGAGAGAGCTATGAACAGAGAAACACACAATATCGACCCCGTGTACGACAGCGGCTCGCGAATACTTATTTTAGGCAGCTTTCCGTCGGTCAAATCACGCGAGGCGGAATTTTTTTACGCGCACCCGCAAAACCGCTTTTGGCGCGTGATTGCCGCCGTGTGCGGCTGCGGCGCGCCCGAAAGCGTAAACGAAAAACGCGAAATGCTGCTTAATAATCACATAGCGCTGTGGGACGTTATAAAAAGCTGCGAGATAGACGGCTCGTCAGACAGCAGCATAAAAGCCGCCGAGGTCAACGACTTCGAACGGATTTTTTCCGCCGCGCCCATAGCCGCCGTTTTCGCGAACGGCTCCGCCGCGCACGCGCTCTACCGGCGCTATGTCGGCGAAAATATCACCCGCCTGCCGTCAACATCCCCCGCGAACGCCGCGTGGAGCATTGACCGCCTTATCGGCGCGTGGTCGGTTATCCGTGAATATATTCGCTGAACGCTTAGCATCAGCCGCCATTTTGCTGAACGGCGGTTATTTTATACCCGTCGCTTGTGACATCGACTCTCCCGTTCGAGGTCAGGTATATCTCCGCGCCCGCGTTTTCAAGCGCCGCGATAATCTCATCCTCCGGCGGGTATTTTTCACTGCACGTTATAACCGCGTACCGCGGCTTCATGGCGCTTATAAACTTCTCCGAGCCGCCGTTGTACCGCCCGTGATGCGGCACCTTCAAAAGCGCGTATTCTTTAAGCGCGAGCTGCTCGGGAAGCTCCGAAAGCCGCTCCTCCTCCGCGTCGCCCGCGAACAAAAACGTGTTCTCTCCGTGAACGGCGCTTATAACAAGCGAGAAATCGTTATCCTCCTCCTCATAATCGCTTTTCATCGGCGGATACACCGTAAGCCGAACATCGTCAAGCGTTATTTCCATCGTTTCCGTAAGCCTCCGGCTCGTAATCCCGTTATCATCCAATGCAGCGGCGTAATCCTCGTATTCGCTGTTATTCCCCTCATAATTCGGAGTTATTATCTCGCCTATCGGGATGCTGTTTATAACCTTCTTCGCCCCGCCGACATGGTCTTGGTCGAAATGAGTTATAAACAGGTAATCCAATTCTGTTATGCCGTTTTCCTCAAGACATTCGAGTATATCCTTGCCGTCGCCCTTTTCGCCGCAGTCGATAACTGCGGTGTGATTTTCCGTGCGCAGAACAATCGCGTCCGCCTTGCCCACATCAAGAAACGAAACCGAAAACTCCCCCGTAACCTCCGGCGCAGTCACCGCCGACGTTCCCTCGGACGCCCCGCACCCGCCCAGCGCCAAACAAAGCGGCAAAAAAACCGCAATAATTTTTTTCCTCATAATAAACACCTCCGATTTTTA